>CAZHOU010000030.1:6740-13813 GCA_964534165.1 uncultured Zetaproteobacteria bacterium | reverse complement strand
ATCATCAAGTGCTGCAACCGCTGCGGTCTGGATGTGGCCGACATGGTGCTGGAGCAAGTGGCCTCCAGCGAGGCGGTGCTGACCCAGGACGAAAAAGATATCGGCGTGGTCCTGGTGGACGTCGGCGGCGGCACCACCGATATCGCCATCTTTCTCGACGGCGCCATCCGCCACACGGCCGTCATTCCCATCGGCGGCGATCACCTGACCAACGACCTTGTGGTGGGCCTGCGTACCAGCGCCCGTGAGGCGGACATCCTTAAAAAGAAATACGGGGCCTGCATGGTGTCCCTGGTTTCGCCCGAGGAGCAGGTCGAGGTGCCGAGCGTGGGTGGCCGCCCGCCCCGGCCCATGCCGCGGCAGGTGATGGCGCAGATTCTGGAGCCGCGGGTGGAGGAATTGTTCGAACTCGTCAAGGCCGAGCTGCATCGCTCCGGCTTCCAGGAGTTGATGGCCGCGGGGCTGGTTCTGACCGGCGGCAGCAGCCTGCTCGAAGGCATGGTGGAACTGGCGGAAGAGATTTTCGACATGCCGGTGCGGTTGGGGCGTCCGCGGGATGTTGGCGGTCTGGCGGATGTCGTGTCCAGTCCGATCTACGCCACCGGCGTGGGACTCGTTCAATACGGACAACACTTTCGGCAGACGTCGCCGATGCGCGGCGGCGGCACGCCGCTCTTTGCCCGGGTTTGGAGGCGCATGCGGCATTGGTTTGGGGATACGGCTTGAATCAGGACAAATACAGGAGGAGAGAGATGAGCACCTTGTACACACTGGAAGACACGATGGGACAATCAGCCAAACTCAAAGTGATCGGCGTCGGGGGCGGTGGAGGCAATGCCCTGAACAACATGATCAATCAGCACCTGCGGGGCGTGGAATTCATCGTCGCCAACACGGATGCCCAGGCCATCGAGTTGAGCCGGGCGGACATCCGCATTCAGCTGGGGGCGGAGATCACGCGCGGCCTTGGCGCCGGCGCCGACCCGCAGACAGGCAAGGCGGCGGCGGAGGCCGAGCGAGAGCGATTGCATGAGATCCTGATGGGCACCGACATGGTGTTCATCACCGCCGGCATGGGCGGCGGAACCGGCACCGGTGCCGCGCCGGTGATTGCCGAAGTGGCGAAGGAAGCCGGCGTCCTGACCGTGGCCGTGGTCACCAAGCCCTTCGATTTCGAAGGCAAGCGGCGCATGCGGCAGGCGGAGGCGGGGATCGCCGAACTCGGCAAGCACGCCGATACATTGATCATCATTCCCAATCAAAGGCTGATCGGAGCCGTGGGCAAGCACACGACCATGCTGGAAGCCTTCCGCAAGGCCGACGACGTACTGCTGCAGGCCGTGCGCGGCATCGCCGAACTCATTACTCACACCGGTTACATGAACGTGGATTTCGCCGATGTGAAGGCGGTCATGAGCGAGACCTCCGGCATGGCCATGATGGGTAGCGGTGTCGCTTCCGGCGAGAGCCGTGCCTGTGAGGCGGCGGAGAGGGCGATCTCGTCGCCGCTGCTCGAGGATGTCGATATCCATGGTGCCCGCGGTATCCTGGTCAATGTCACCGGCAACGAGGACATGACCCTGGCCGAATACGACGAGGCCGTCAGCATCATTCACAACATGGCGGACGAGGACGCCAACATCATCTGCGGCATGGTCTACGACAAGGATGCCGGGGATGAGATGCGGGTGACGGTGGTGGCCACGGGTCTGGCCGCCGAGGGTGTACGCCCGCGCGCCGTCACCGCCACCAGAAGAGGGTCGTCGTGGCCGATCAATTTGCCGACGGTGGACCTGCACAAGGAAGGGGAAGGCGGTGGCCAGGCACCGCTGTTCGGGCCGGAACTGAATGAGGAGATGTTGCAGGTACCGACGTGGATCCGGAGGCAGGCGGATTGATCCGCATATTTCATGAGACCATGGATGGGGGGATACCGGGCCGGCCGGTCCGGCACCTTCCTCAGCCCATCATACGGTGCACGGCGGTGGGCACATCGGCGATGGTAGGCACGGTCAGATCTGCCGTGATACCGGTCCGGTGCACGAAGTCCTCACGGTACTTCCCGGTTTGCACCAGCATGGTGGCAAGCCCCGCCTCCTTGGCGCCGCCGATATCGGATTCGATGTCGTCACCGACCATCAGGGTGCAGGCCGGCTCCACACCCAATTGGCGGCAGATGCCATGATAGAATTCCCTTGCCGGCTTCCCCAGCACGACGGCCTCTTTGCCGGTGGCGTATTCCACGGCCGCCACGAAGACGCCGAGATCCAGGTGCAGGCCGTCCGGTTTCTGCCAGAAGCGGTTTTTGTGCAGGGCCAGGAGTTCTGCCCCACCCATCACCTCGAGGAAGATGTCACGCAGGATGTGCGGAGGATAACCCTCGCCTCCGATATCACCCATGACGACAAAATCCGGCTGCTCCTGAACCTCACGGATGCCGGCGAAATCCTCGCGCAGCGTCGGTCGAATATAAAGATGCGCACTGCCGCCATCGATGGTGGACACGGCCAGAGCCGCCGGCGTGTGGATCTGGGCCTCCGAAAGGGGGATGTCCATGCGCGCCAGCTTCTGGGCCAGATCACGGCGGGATTGGGTGGTGGTGTTGGTGACTCCGGCGAGAGCGAGTCCAAGCTGTTGCAGCGACCGCACGGCCGCGGCGGCCCCGGCGATCACCTGATCACCCACATACAGCACTCCGTCCAGATCGAGTAAAATCGCCTTGATGTTCACGCCGCGATTATAGGCATGACCGAAACCGGGGCCAAAGGTTGATTGGGAATGTGTGTTTAAACCGCCCATAGGCCGAATCCGGGAAATCCGGTTGCGGCGGGCTATACTTCTTGCATGCGTCCACCCTTTTCGCCCCTCCATGTTCTCGCAGCCGTTTTTGCCCTGGCCTTCCTGCTGCTCTTCGTGCAGGTGGGCCTGATCTCGATCGCTTTCGACAAGCTCGGGCTCACGCCGGCGCAGGCCATGTTGCTGTTGTTCTCTTCCCTGTTCGGCAGCGCCATCAATCTTCCCGTCACCAGCATTCGTTCCGAACCACCGCCGCCGGATCTTCCCACCCCCACCTTGCGCAGCATCCTTCGCCTGCCCCCGTTGCCGTTCACCGGGCGCACCATGATCACGGTCAATGTCGGGGGCTGCATCATCCCGGTCGTGTTTTCCCTGAATCTCTACCTGCACAGTCCACTCACGCCGCCGGCGACCCTCGGTGCCATCGCCGTCGTTGCAGCCATCTGTTATGCGGCCAGCCGCCCGGTGCCGGGGGTAGGCATCGGTATGCCGGCCCTGGTGGCGCCGCTGGCCGCGGCCGTCGTGGCCACTTTGGTGGATACCGCCCACGCCGCACCGCTTGCCTACATCTGCGGCACCACAGGGGTGCTGATCGGCGCCGATCTTTTGCACTTGAAGGATATTCGGAAGCTGGGTACGCCCATGGCCTCGATCGGTGGTGCCGGCACCTTCGACGGCATCTTCATCACCGGCATCGTGGCCGTGCTTCTGGCCTGATTCCGGACGACGGTGGGAGCGACAACGGGCCGTGCGGCTTTGTGGGGTGGGCAAATACTGGTAGAGTCGCACAAAATCGAAAGCAAATGGGAAAAGAGTGATACAGGAAAAACAGTTGCTTGCCATCTACGATGACGCCGGTGCCCTCTTGTGCGGCCACTTCATCCTTTCCAGCGGTAGGCATTCGCCCCGTTATCTGCAATCCGCGCGGGTGTTGATGGATCCGAACCGCGCCGAATTTCTTGGAGCCGAACTCGCATCCCTCGCAGGCGATGAAGATATCGATCTTGTCATCTCACCGGCCCTCGGAGGGTTGATCATCGGCTACGAAGTGGCCCGCGCCCTGGGCGTGCCCTTCATCTTCAGCGAGCGCGAGCAGGGAAAGATGGTGTTGCGGCGTGGTTTCACGCTGCCAAAGGACGCACACGTGCTGGTCGTCGAGGATGTGATCACCACGGGAGGATCCGTGCGTGAATGCATGCAGGTCGTGCGCGATTGCGGGGCCCTTCCAGTGCGGGTTCTGGCTCTTGTGGACCGGGCGCCAGGGATGGAAGACCGCTTCGATATTCCTCACAGCAGTCTGCTGCGACTTCAGATACCCTCTTATCCCCCCGAGTCCTGCCCACTCTGTCGCGAGGGTATGTTGCCGGCCGTCAAGCCGGGCAGCAGGGGGATCTGAAGCGATGCGGCGGCCATGGCCGGAGACGGCAAAATGAGTGCCGACGCCCTGCATATTCTGCCCTTCGGCGGAGTGGGGGAGTTCGGGAAGAACATGATGCTCTACGCCATGGGGAAGGATGCCGTCATGGTCGATTGCGGCATGGGCTTTCCCGAGCCGGGCCAGTACGGCATCGATGTCGTGATACCCGATATTTCATCCTTGAGCGAATTGGGCCTGCGCCTGAAAGCCATCGTACTCACGCACGGGCATGAGGACCATATCGGGGCGTTGCCCTTTCTGCTTCCGGAGCTGGATGTTCCGGTCTACGGAACGGAGATGACACTCGGCCTGGTGGGCGGGAAGATGAGCGAGGTCAAGGATTATCGTCCCGAATTTCGGTCCCTGCCGGAGGAACGCCGGGTTCGTATCGGCCCGTTCGATTTTGAGGCCATTCCGGTGACGCACTCCATCATGGATGCGGTCTCGCTGGCCATCCACACGCCGTTCGGGACGATTGTGCATACCGGTGATTTCAAGTTCGATCCGGCACCGATCGATGGTCGTGCCACGGCGCTGCATCGCTTCGCCGCCCTCGGCGACAAAGGTGTGGCCTTGCTGCTCTCCGATTCCACCAATGCCATGCGCCCGGGTAGCGGTCCCACCGAACGCATCGTGGGCCCGGCCTTGAGGCAGGCGTTCGGCACCTGCAGCGGCAAGGTGGTGGTCACCACCTTTTCCTCCAATATGTTTCGCATCCAGCAGATCCTGGACGCGGCCGCCGCCTGCGGCCGCAAGGTGGCCCTGGCCGGCCGCAGCCTGGAGCGGAACATCGAGATCGCACGCAATCTCGGGAGGCTGCACATCGAGCCCGGTCAGATCATTGGAATCCGACAACTCGCGGAATGGCCGGATTCCGAGACGCTCATTCTCGCCACCGGTTCCCAGGGCGAGGCGCGTGCGGCGCTGGCGCGTATCGCCACCGATCAATTTGCGGGCGTGAATCTGCACGAAGGCGATCTCGTGGTGTTCTCCTCCTCGATGATTCCCGGCAACGAACGCGCGATCACCGCGCTTTTCAACCACATCTACCGCCGCGGTGCACGCGTCATGCATGCCGGCCAGGCGCCGCTTCACGTCTCAGGGCATGCGCAGGCCCATGAATTGAAGACGATGATTCAATTGGTGCGACCCCGTTATGTCATTCCCATTCATGGCGAATACCGCAATCTCGTCGAACACGGGCATCTGGCCGTCGCCGCCGGGATTCCGGAGGCGCATGTGCTGATCGTGGAGAACGGCCAGGGCGTGGTGCTGGATGCGGACGGCCTGCGCCTGGGGGAGAGTTTCCATACCGGTTCGGTGTTCGTCGACGGTGAGCTCCGGGATGAGGTCGACGGCATGGTGCTGCGTGACCGTCGCCGCCTGGCGCAGGACGGGATCATCATGGCCGTGGTCACGGTCAGTCGCCGCGAGGGACGTCTCACCGGCACGCCCGAACTGGCTGCCCGTGGGGTCCTGCACCAGGAGGTGGGGGAGGAGGTGATGAGCCGTGCGGCGGAAGAGTTGCGGCGGCATTTGGAAGACGGCGGGGCGGAGATGCTCGGCGACGACGAGGCCGCGCGCGAGGATGTGCGCATCTGGTTGCGCCGCTGGTTCCGCCGCCATCACGGCCGCCGGCCCATGGTGTTGCCGGTGGTGATCGAGGTATGAACATGCGCACCCTGATGTACGAAGCACTGGGCCTTTTGCTGGCGGCTGCGGCGGTGACGCTCGCTGTGTCCCTGTACAGCTATTCGGCGCATGATCCCGCATTCAATCATGCCGTATCTGTATCCAAGGTTGAAAACTGGACCGGGATCGTGGGCGCCTATGCGGCGGATCTGTTGTACCAATTTTTCGGACTCGGCGCCTGGCTTTGGGCGGGTCTGCTGGCAGCCCTCTCCGTGCGCGTCATGACCGGAAAAAGACCCTGGACGGGAGGGTGGACATCGCTGTTCTGGTTGCCGCTGGTGCTGGGGATGTGCGCATGGATGGCTGCCCACCCCTTCCGTTCCAACGCCGTATCCGCACTTCCCGCCGGAGTCGGCGGCGCGCTCGGCGGCATGATCAACGATGCCCTGGCGGTGGCGTTGCATGCCGTCGGCCGGGACGTGCTTCTCGTGGCATTGATCCTGAGCAGCTTCGTCGCCGCCTCCCACATTTCGCTGTTGCGGGTTGTCAAGCATCTCGGAGCGGCCATGCGATGGCTGGCCGACCGGCTTGCACGCCAATTCCATGCGCTGCGCTTCGCGCTCTCCGGGCGTCGGGATCGACTGCGCGCCCGTTCCGAACGCCGCAGCGGCATGCGCGCGGCGTCGAAACCGCGACTTACGTCCGCGCCGAAGGTGGCCAGGCCGCCGGCCGTGAAGGTGTCCCGGCGTGCTGCCACCGAGGGGCAGCGGGAACTGGCTTTGGACACGCCCTCGCGGGGCGAATTCGTGTTGCCGCCGTTGTCCCTGTTCGCGGCCCCGAAGCGCAGCAATCGCACCCGCAGCGAGGCATCGCTGCAGGCCATGGCACGGCTGTTGGAGAAGAAGTTGCTCGACTACCGCATCGAAGGCGAGGTGACGGCTGTGCAGCCGGGGCCGGTTGTGACCCAATTCGAGTTTGAGCCGGCACCGGGCACCAAGGTCAGCCGCATTGTGGCACTGCAGGACGATCTGGCGCGGGCCATGAGCGCCGTCGCCGTTCGCGTGGCCGGCAACATTCCGGGAAAAAGCGTGATCGGCATCGAGATCCCAAACGACGAGCGCGAAACGGTGTACATGCGCGAGATCCTGGCATCCGCCGCCTTTGCGGACAAAAGGCATGTGTTGCCGCTGGCCCTGGGTGTGGATATCGGCGGCCGGCCGGTGGTGAC
>CAZHOU010000030.1:0-6640 GCA_964534165.1 uncultured Zetaproteobacteria bacterium | reverse complement strand
GGCATGTGTTGCCGCTGGCCCTGGGTGTGGATATCGGCGGCCGGCCGGTGGTGACCGATTTGCAGAAAATGCCGCATCTTTTGATCGCCGGCACCACCGGTTCCGGCAAGTCGGTAGCCATCAACGGTATGATCTGTTCCCTGCTCATGACGCGCAGCCCGAAGGATCTGCGCCTGATCCTTGTGGATCCGAAGATGCTTGAGTTGTCGATGTATGAAGATATCTCCCACCTTTTGGTGCCGGTGGTGACCGATCCGCGCAAAGCGGCCAAGGCCCTGGCGTGGGCGGTGTTCGAAATGGAACGCCGCTACCGCTTAATGTCGGAGGCCAAGGTGCGCAACATCGCCGCCTTCAACAAGAGCGTGCGCAACGATGATGAGGCGCCGGAGCGCCTGCCCTACATCGTCATCGTCATCGATGAATTGGCCGATCTGATGATGGTGGCCGGCAAGGAAGTGGAGCAATCGATCTGTCGCCTGGCCCAGAAGGCACGCGCGGCCGGGATCCACCTGATCCTGGCGACACAGCGCCCCAGCGTGGATGTGATCACCGGTCTGATCAAGGCCAATCTTCCGAGCCGGATCTCCTTTCAGGTTTCGTCACGGGTGGATTCGCGCACGATTCTTGATCAGATGGGGGCCGAGCAATTGCTGGGACAGGGAGACAGCTTGTTTCTTAGCGGCGGCCGCGACTTGAGGCGGGTGCACGGCGCCTTTGTCGCCGATGCCGAGGTCTTGCGCCTGGTCGAGCACCTGCGCGCCCAGGGGGAGCCGGAGTACCGCGAGGAGGTGTTTGCGGTCGCTGACGGTGGAGAGGATCGTGGTGGGGAAGACAATGAGTTCGATCCCAAGTACGACGAGGCCGTCGAGTTGGTCGTGGCCAAGGGGCAGTGTTCGGTCTCCATGGTCCAGCGCTATCTGCGTGTGGGTTATAACCGCGCCAGCCGCATCGTCGAGCGCATGGAACGCGAGGGTCTGGTGACCCCGCCGGGATCGGGAGGCCTGCGCAAGGTGCTGGCCAAGAGTCTGGCCGCCGGTGGCGGGGGGCGCGAATGAGGCGCGTGTGGTTCTGGGCGTGTCTTCCGATCGCCATGCTGCTAGCAGCAGCGGTCTCGGCGTCGGCTTCGTCGTTGCCGCCGGAACTGGCGAAGGCACTCCAAAGGCTTGCCGGCATCGGCGGCTTCTCCTGTCGCTTCGAACAGCGGATACGCTTCCACGACGGCGGTGAACAGGTGTACCGGGGTTCTCTGGCCGTGCAGCGTCCCGGTCGTTTCCGCTGGCGTTACGACGATCCCTATGTTCAGGTTTTCATCGGTGACGGCCGGCGAATCTGGCATTACGAGCCCGACCTTGAGCAGGTGACAGTGCTTTCGCGCATGCAGGGGGTGGATGCGGTGGTCATGCGCCTGCTGGACGGACGCTTGCGGATGGGTGATATTCGCCTGCTGGCCGTGGATGGGCATCGTTATCGGGTCCGCCTCGCGGGCCGCAGGGGCGTCTGGCTCGGGATCGAGAACGGCAGACTGGCGGTTCTTGAGAGTCTGGACACGCTCGGAAACCGCAATCGCATTCGCCTGCTTTCCCTGTCATTCCGGCCTCCGCCGCCAGCGACCTTCGTCTTCACGCCGCCTCCGGGAGTGGATGTGGTCTTCATGGGAACGCCTCGGGGTACGAAAAGGATGGAACATCGATGAGGAAGCAATGGTTGTGGGCATGGACGATCCTGATGTTGTCGGCGCCGCTTGAGGCGGAGGCTGCGGCGCTTGCGGCGCTCGATCTCTCCACCACGGCCATGGGTGCCGGGAACGCCTTCGTAGCCACGGCCGACGACCCTTCGGCCGTGCACTACAATCCGGCCGGAATCGCCTGGCAGCCGGGGATCGGCGTGATGTTCAACGGCATGCTGCGCTTTGAGGATCTCTCGGCGCAGTTGTCCGCGACGCAGGGGACACCCTTCAACGCCCAGAGCCCGACCAACATCGGTTCGATCTACGCCGAGTGGATGCCGTTGGACGGAAAGTTGGGGATGGGTGTGGGCCTGGATCTGCCTTACTCCGTCAACACCGGCTGGGGCAGTGCCTTCGGCGGCAAGGCACAGCGCACGAGCCTGGATACCTTTCACCTATCGCTCGATCTCGTCTATGCCCTGGACAGCACCATGGCCGTGGCCGTGGGGCCGGACTGGTATGTTGGCCGTATCGATGTGGACAGCGCCTCCACCACCTTCCACGGAACGGATGCGACCGGGATCGGTGGCCATGTGGCCTGGATGTGGCGGCCGCGGCCGACCTGGTCCTTGGGTGTCACCTTTCGCTCCGGGGCAACGCTGGATCTTTCCGGAACGGCCGTCGGGGGCTTGAACGGCGATGCCCGCGTCAATGTGCCCCTGCCGGACGTGTTGCAGTTCGGGGTTGCGCACGTCTTTTTCGACCGTCTGCGGCTGGAGTTGGACGGTTCCTGGACACGCTGGTCCACCTTCGACGATCTCGACGTGGTCGGGGAAGGCGGCAGCGGTGCCGTTCTGAATCCGCTCAATTTGCGCGACAGCTTCTCGGCCATGCTGGGCCTCACTTGGTTCTGGCGCGAGGATGCCGAGGTGCGTTTCGGTTACGCCTTCGACGAGGCGGCGACACACAAGGCCGGCTTCAACGCCCGCATCGTGGACGCCAACACCCATCGCTTCAGCCTTGGCGCCGGTGCCGACTTGATGAACATGCACGTCGACGCCGCCTACACCTATGTCTACACACCGGCTCGCAGCATCAGTGGCAGCGCCGGTTTCGACGGCCGCTACAAGCTGCGGCGACAGGTTCTGTCGCTGGCCCTGACCAAGGCCTTCTGATCTTGATCGGGTCGAGTGTGAGGATGTGCTGAACAGCGAAGATCTGTTTCATGCGGGGGCGCCGGAGGAGGCGCCGCTGGCCCATCGGCTGCGGCCGCAACGGCTCGAGGAGGTGGTGGGCCAGGAGGACCTGACCGCACCGGATTCGTGGTTCGCACGACTGATTTCCGAAGGCCGGGCGGCTTCCTGCATATTTTGGGGGCCGCCGGGGGTGGGCAAGACGACGCTGGCACAGATCATGGCGACGGCGGCACGGATCCCCCTTGTGCATCTGTCGGCGGTCGCGGCCGGTAAGGCCGAGGTGAAGGCGGTCATCGATCGCGCCCGTGCCGAAGGGCGGCCCTACCTCCTCTTTCTCGATGAGATCCATCGCTTCAACAAGGCGCAACAGGATGTTCTGTTGCCGTACATCGAGGACGGCACGCTGATCCTGGTCGGCGCGACGACGGAGAATCCGTCCTTTTCGCTCAACAACGCCCTCTTGTCCCGCTGTCGCCTGATCGTTCTCAAACCGCTCAAGCCGCCCGATATCGAAAAAATCCTCAAGCGCGGAATCGCATTGCTGAAACGACAGAGTGCGAAGTTCGACGTGGATACCAAAGCCATTCGTTGGCTAGCCGAGGCGGCCGACGGCGATGCCCGCTACGCCTTGAATGCCCTGGAATCCCTGTTTTTCGCGGCCCCCGACCGACCTTGGTCTCCATCCGCTGTCCGCCACCATTGGCAGAGGCGGGCGGCGCAGTACGATCGTAGCGGTGATTTTCACTACGACCTCATCTCGGCTCTGCACAAAAGCGTGCGTGACTCCGATGCCGATGCCGCCATCTACTGGCTTTCCCGCATGTTGGAAGCCGGCGAGGATCCGCTCTACATTGCCCGCCGGTTGATCCGCATGGCGAGCGAGGATGTCGGCCTTGCCGATCCGCAGGCACTCAGCGTGAGCCTGGATGCACTGCGGATGTACGAGATCCTGGGCTCACCGGAGGGTGAACAGGGCCTGTTCCAGGCGGCGATCTATCTGGCCCTGGCACCGAAGAGCAACGCCGTCTATACGGCCGAGAAGGCGGTGCGGCGACTGGCACAAGAAACGCAGGATGCCCCGGTTCCGATGCATCTTCGAAATGCGCCAACGAAGCTGATACGGGAGTTGGGATACGGTGCCGGCTACAAATACGCACACGATGCAAAAGATGCGGTTGTGATGCAGCAGCATTTTCCGGACGGTGTCTCACCCAAACCCCTGTACCGGCCGAGCGATCGCGGTTTCGAGAAGAAGCTTGCCGAACGCCTGCGTTGGTTGGAGAAGCGCCGGCGGCAAAAGATCGAGGGGGAATAAAAGCTGTGATTGGTGATCTGCGACCCATGATGGCAAAAGCCGTACCGGGTGATTGTGGATGGATCGGATCGCTTGGCTGGTCTCGTCCAATCACCCATGACCGCTCATCGGCACTGAAATTTCAACCGATCTTGGCTACCACGGGATTTCGCTGCCGTCGTAGCGCAGGAAACGACCGCTGTCCGCAGGCGTGAAGGTCTCGATGACCTTGCGCATACACGCGACGCTTTCGGTCGCTGTCAGGCGCGCCCCACCCCCACCCATGCGTGTTTTGACCCAACCGGGATGCAGGATCAGGACACCGATGCCGCGGACCTTCAGTGCCAGGGACAGGCCTTTGAAGGCGGCGTTCAGGGCTGCCTTGCTCGAACGGTAAAAATAACTGCCGGGAGCATCGATCTCGGCGATGCTGCCCATGTGGCTGCTGATGGCCACGATCAGGCGCCTGGCGCTTTTCGCCACATTCTCAACAAAGGCTTCGCTCACACGTACCGCGCCCAGGGTGTTGACCTCCAATGTCCGTGCCCAGTCGGCGTAATTCAGATTCCCCAGATCCGCAGACCCTTTGTCGAGGTAGATCCCGGCATTGTTCAGAAGTACGTCGATGGGCTCATCTCCAAGCGCCCACCGCAGGGCACAGATGTCGGTGCTGTCCGTGATGTCAAGGCGCTCGATACGAATGCGTGGCTCCTGGGACGCCAGTTGCTGCAGTTCATGAGCCTCGGCCGGATGGCGGCAGGTGGCGAACACGCGCCAGCCTGCTGCGGCGTATTGGCGCGTCCATTCCAGGCCGAGGCCACGGTTGCTGCCCGTGATAAGGATGGTCGGCATGGCGGATCTCCTCCTTGACCCGGGAATTGCATCCGGCTTATGTCGGGGCGTGATCGCCCGGCAGGACGGTCAACAGTATAAAAAAGCATAGTCCCCTTCCGGATCCGTGGCCACCCGATCGCCATGCAAAATTGAGTTCGGTGCAAAAAGCACCTATATAAACAAAAGAAGAGATCGGAAAAGGAGGAAGTGCAATTGATGCATGAGCGGGAAGTGGAGAAAAAGGTCATGGCCGCCCTGGAACGCGAACCGCGCATCAACCTGCACAAGCACCCCATCAAAGTCGAATTCAACGACGATACGCTCGTTCTCGAAGGCGAGGTTGAGCATATCGCGGCCAAGAAGTTCGCCCTGGAGCTGGCGGCCGCTTTGCCCGGGGTGGCGGGCATCGTGGACCGCCTGCGAGTGGATCCCGGCAAGCGCTTGGGCGACGGCGAGATTCGCGACCGGCTGCTTGCACGTCTGAGTTCGGAAATCGCACTGCATGACTGTGACTTCGAGGTGGAGGTCGATGACGGTGTCGTGACCCTTAACGGGACGGTGAAGAGCCTGGCCCACAAACGCTTGGCCGGTGTGCTCGCATGGTGGACCCCCGGTGTTCGTGACGTGGTCAATGGCCTCGAGGTGATACCACCGCAGGAAGACAACGACACGGAACTGGCTGAATCGGTGAGCGAGATCCTGGAAAAGGATCCTTACGTGGATGCAAGCCGGATCGGAGTCACCTGCCGCGACGGTGTCGTGATGCTGGATGGATTTGTCCTCAATGACGTCGAAAAAATGAACGCCGAGAACGACGCCTGGTCCATCTTCGGCGTCGATGGTGTGATCAACCGCTTGCAAATCACGTGAAAGGAGGCCCGGATGCAACTCCCCGTTCAGATCAGCAGTCGTAACCTCAATCTCTCACCCGCCGCCGAACAGAACATTCGCGACAAGGCGGCCAAGCTGGAACAATTCTACGATCGCATCATGGGTTGCCGGATCATGGTGGAGGCCCCCCACCGCCATCACAACAAAGGTGTGCAATATCGTGTGCGCATCGATCTGACCGTACCCGACGAGGAATTGGTGGCCCGTGCCGAGGATGAGGATCTCTATGTCGCCATCCGCGACGCTTTCGATGCCATGCGCAAGCAATTGACCGCCTTTGTAGAGCGGCGCAGGGGTGAGGTCAAGCGTCATGAGGCTTCCGAGCGTGCGCGTATCGTGCGTATCTTTCCAGACAGGGGCTTCGGATTCCTGGAAACCCCGGACGGGCGGGAGATTTATTTCCACAAGAACAGCGTGGTTCAGGCCTCCTTCGCCCGCTTGCAGGTCGGGGACGAGGTGCGCTTCCATGAGGAGATGGGCATCAAGGGTCCTCAGGCCAGTTCAGTGATTCCCGTTCCCCAATGAGCCGAATGGGACGAAGGGCGAGGGACTGGGAAGGACGATGAATGGTGATGTTGCGATTGCCGCGGTTCACTCGCAATGACCGCAGAATGGTAAACTCTATCCCGTTGAAATCCTACAAGAATTCCCATCCGTCATTGTGAGGCCGCCAGGCCGTGGCAGTCTTCTCCTCGCAATGGCGTCGTTAGACATCATGGCTGCCCCTTGAAAGGAGGGTGACTCACCATCCTTGAGGTG
>CAZHOU010000029.1:0-13956 GCA_964534165.1 uncultured Zetaproteobacteria bacterium | reverse complement strand
CTTGTTCCTCAACACCTTTCCAGACTAGATGGATCATCCTGCTAGTCTAGAGCCAGGAGAGGACATGGATCGCAAGCGTGCACAAAGGATCGTTCGTTCATTTCCCGCGATCGCGGGCCTGAGTGTTGGAATGCACGGAGACGGCATTCAGGTGATCCTGGATGGAAACGCCCGTTATTTCATTCGCGAGCCCTGTTTTTGGCCCTACGTGTTCCGGTCTGCCGGTACCGCCGCCGAGGAAATCTCCCGGCTCGAGATGCGATTGACTGCCTGATCCGCGATCGGAAGACAGGATCTCCTGGATCCGAGCCTGTTCGAACACCCCGTAATGGGTGCCCTTGACCCCCGACAAATTCGGGCCGATGGTAGCATCGCATTGCGTGGCAGGAGGTGATCGTGGCTGATCAAGGTTCCAACACAGGTTTCGGCTGGCGGCGGTTGTGGCCGCTCCTCCTGCTTGCGGCCGGATTCGTCGCCTTCTTCGCTTTTGATCTTGATCGCTATCTGAATTTCCAAACGTTGCGGGAGAACCGCATGCTTCTGCTGCAGTGGGTAAGCGGGCATCGTTTGTTGGCGCCGGTCGTTTACGTACTGGTGTACGTCGCGGTGGTCGCTTTCTCCCTCCCCGGCGGGGCGGTGATGACCATCAGCGGCGGTTTCCTGTTCGGTGCCGTTACAGGCGGGATTCTGGCCGTGATCGGGGCCACGTTGGGGGCCACCTCACTCTTCCTGATCGCCAAGACCTCGCTTGGAGACTACCTGCTGGCCAAGGCCGGCCCGGGGATACGAAGAATCCAGGAAGGCTTCAAGCAGGATGCGCTCAGTTATCTGTTCGTACTGCGGTTGATTCCGATCTTCCCTTTCTTTCTCGTCAATCTGGCTCCGGCTTTCTTGGGCGTCCCGTTGGGCATCTATCTCATCGCCACTTTCTTCGGCATCATGCCGGGAACATTCGTCTATGCCTTGGTCGGTGCCGGTCTGGGCAGCATCTTTGATCGTGGGGAGAGTTTTTCCATGGCTGCCGTCATGACCCCGCAGATGATCGCCGCCCTGATCGGTATGGCGCTTCTGGCCTTGCTGCCCGTGATCTACAGGAAGATCAGACAAAGACAATCTGCGAACGAGGCGGGGGAAGGGAAGTGAGCGGCATGTTGCATGTGGATGTGTGCGTGATCGGGGCCGGTTCCGGCGGCCTGACCGTGGCGGCGGGGGCCGCCCAAATGGGGGCCAAGGTGGCGTTGGTGGAGAAGGGAAGGATGGGCGGCGATTGTTTGAATACCGGCTGCGTACCTTCCAAATCGCTTCTGGCCGCAGCCGAGAGGGCCCAGGCCATTCGGGAGTCCGCGAACTTTGGCATCGGGGCCGGTCCGCCACGGGTGGAATGGGGGGGCGTGAACCGCCATGTCCGCAAGGTGATCGCGAACATTGCCCCCAACGATTCCCAGGAACGGTTCGAGGGTCTCGGCGTCCGGGTCATCCGTGCACACGGGGCATTCATCGACAAGTGCACGCTGCAGGCCGGCAATGTTCTCATCCGGGCGAAATTCTTCGTGCTCGCCACCGGCTCCTCCCCCTTCATCCCGCACATCGAAGGGCTCGGAGACATCGATTATTTCACCAACGAAAACATCTTCGACAACAGGGAGAGCATCGGTCATCTGATCGTCATCGGCGGCGGCCCGATCGGGCTGGAAATGGCACAGGCCCATCGCCGTCTCGGTTCCGAAGTGACGGTGATGGAGGTGGCCCGGCTGTTGGTCAAGGACGATCCGGAGTTGGCGGCGGTGGTCATCGGGCGTTTGAAAGAGGAAGGGATCGCTTTTTACGAAGGCGGGCGCAATCTCAGGGTGGAGAAGGACGGCGACGCCGTTGCCGTTTATTGCGAAACCGACATGGGGAAACAATGCATGCGTGGAACACATCTGTTGCTGGCCACCGGCAGGCGCCCCAACGTCCGGGACCTGAATCTCGAAGCAGCGGGTGTGGAATGGTCACCGCAGGGGATCACCGTCGATGCCAGGCTACGCACGAGCAACCGCCGCATCTACGCTGTTGGCGATGTGGTCGGACCTTACCCATTCACTCACATGGCTTCCTATCAGGCGGGCATCGTGATCCGAAACATTCTGTTCAGGATTCCGGCCAGGGTGAATTACAGCGCCGTTCCATGGGTGACCTACACCGATCCCGAACTTGCCCACGTGGGTATGAGCGAGGGAAAGGCGCGTGCGGAAGGCATGAAAGTTCGGGTCCTGCGATGGCACTTTGCCGACAACGATCGGGCTCAGGCCGAGCGCCGGACCGAGGGGTTGCTCAAGGTGGTGACAACGCCGGGTGGCCGCATTCTCGGGGTGGACATCGCCGCCTTGCATGCGGGCGAATTGATCCTCCCATGGGTGCTGGCCGTCGAAAGGAAGATGAAGATCGGTGCCATGGCCTCGCTGATCGCCCCCTATCCGACCCTGTCCGAGGCAAGCAAGCGCATCGCCGGCAGCTTCTATACGCCGAATCTGTATTCCGAGAGGACGCGGAGATTGGTTCGTTTCCTGCTCCGGCTCTAATTTTCGCTTGCTTTTCGCCTTCGGCGCCCCTTATCTTCCGTCGTCGCAGTCCGCAGTACGGAAAAAAGGGGAGGTGCATCAATGAAAAATTGGCAGCGAATATGTTTGCTCGGGTTTGGTTTGTTCTGTACGTCCGGCCTGGCACGGGCCAATGGTTTTCAGCTGCCGGAAGCGGGCACGCGTGCGATGGGCATGAACAACGCGTTTGTCGCCGTGGCGGACGATGCCTCGGCCCTGTGGTACAACCCCGCGGGCCTTGCCTTTCTGGAGGGTGGGCATCTGATGCTCGGTGGCGTGGGGATCATCGTTCCCGGGACCAAGTTTACGGCCAATTCCAGCAACACCGCCTTTGCTGTCGGCACCACGGCCCGCAGTGATCGAAAAAACTTCCTCATCCCCCATTTGCACGTTGCCCTGACCGATCCAAAGATGGGCGTATCCTACGGTCTTTCCGTCACCAGCCCCTTCGGATTGGAGACGGACTGGACGGGGACGGTCCTGGCCACTTCCACGGCACCGTTTTCCCTCAAATCCGTGACCTTCTCCCGGATCGAACTCTTCAACATCAATCCGAACATCGCCTTCAAGATCACGGATCATATCGCCATCGGCGGCGGCTTCGATTACGTCTACATGAAGGATGTGGATTTCAATACCTCCATTCTCACCCAGAATGCCGATGGGGACGGTTGGGGTGGCAATGTATCCCTGATGTACAAGGATGAGATGTTCAGTGTCGGCGTCAGCTATCGCACCCAGGTGGCCATTCGTGTCACCGGCACGGCCAGCAGCACACTCGGCGGGAAGGCCACGGCCGTCTCCGGGGTCAAGCTTCCGGACATGGTCAATGCCGGTTTCGCCTTCCGCCCGACGAAAACGCTGCTCATCAGCGCCGAAGCCGACTGGACGAACTGGAGTAAGTTCGATCGCCTGTTGTTCAACTACAGTTCGCCGTTGACGGTTCCCGTCAAGGGAGGCATCACCACTTCGGTCACCGAGGAGGAATGGCATCCGACCGTGACGGCCCGGGTCGGCGTCGAGTGGCGTGCGCAGGATCGGTTGCGCCTGCGTGTGGGTTACGCCTACGACCCTTCGCCCGTCAACGACAAGAACTTCTCACCGGGCATTCCGGTTAACGACCGACATCTGATCTCCGCCGGAGCCGGCTACGATTTTACCAAGAACCTGACCGTGGATGTCGCCTACATGTATCTGAAACAGAAAGACCTGCATCAGACGGCGTCCACAAGCGTTGCGGCACTGCGCAACGGGTTGTACGAGGGTAGCGCCCACTTGGCGGCCATGTCGATGCGCTATCGCTTCTGATTTCCGCCCGTCCGCCTGACCGCTCCGGGGCGGCTCGCCGCTACAAGCCGGCGGTAATCCGCCAACCGGCGGCGGTGTGTTCCAGTGTCAGTTCCTCGCGTTCCAGAAGGGTATGCCATTGTCCCTGTACGCGCACCTTGAGGCGATAGGATTGCGTGCAGAGGGCATGGTTTTCATCCACGAGATCGATGCTGCGGTGGATTGTGCGCATGTCCAGGGCCTCGAAACGGCGGAACAGACGTTTGATTCTCGCAATCACAGCCTTGCGATCGGCTCCCCGGTCCCGATAGTCGGGGGCGATCAACCGCGCATAGGCCTCCACATTCTGCGTGGTGATGGCGTTGTTACGGGCATCGAGGATACGGTCGATCTCCCATTTGGTCACCACTCCACATCCTGAAAGCAGAATGCAGGCGCAGGCAATCGCTGCCTGGAAAAACGGGGACAGTTTCTCCCCCCGCGTTTCCCGCATCATCGCCTTATTCGAGTTAAAGGAAACGAGCCGCCTTGCGGCTCCATTTGCTCTTGGGAAAGTTGTGACGCAAGAGCAGGGCAGTATCGCGGGCCTCGTCCTTGATCCCAAGTTCGGCAAAAGAGGCGGCCAGAAAGTAAAGCGCCTCTTCGATGGCGGGAGTGGTCTGATACTTCTCCAGGACAGTCTGAAAACGATTGGCCGCAGCCACGTATCGCTTGTGGTTGAAATAGAATTTTCCCACATTGACCTCGTGGCTGGCCAGGGTGTTGTACAGTTTCTGCAGGCGCCTGGCACCATCCCGGGCATAGGGGCTGTTCGGATGTTCCCTGAGCAGGCGCTTGAAGCTCTCGATGGCGGCGAGGGATTGGCTCGGGTCCTTCTCGGACGGCGATGCCTCCCGGTAATGACTCATGGCCAGCATGTACTTGGCATAATCCACATTCGGATGGCGCGGGTGGCGGCGTATGAATTCTGCGCTCAAGGTTTCGGAGAGGATGTATTCCTGGTTCTTGTATGCGGCGAAGATTCGCAGCAGTTCGGCCTGTATGGTGTAGCTGCTGTAAGGGTGTTTGGCGCCGAAGTGCTCGAGGAATTCGTTGGCCTTGCCATAATCCCCCTTTTCCAGCATGTGCTTGGCAAGCTCGTAATCCTTCTCGGCGGCACTTTTCTCCGCCACGGGAGTTGTGGCGCAGGCCGCAAGGAGGACGGCCACGGCTGCAAAGTACAGGCTTTTTCTCATGGTCGCGATGCTATCCGGCTTTATGCTCAAAGGCCATGCATTCCGGAACCGCGATCAATGCCAGATGGTGGCCGCTGCGGGCGCCGTCGCGGCGATGGGAGTAGAAGCGGAAGGGATCGCAGCAAGTGCAAGCTTGTGCCCTCTCGATGCGGGAGCCGGCCAGACCCGCGCATTCAAGCTGGAGGGCATTGATGGCGGCCAGATCGGCCCGGAACTCCTTGCCGGAGCGACGGATATGCTGTGAAGCTCCTCGAATGCTGCGCTCGATGTCGGCGGCCGTTTTGGCATCGATGTGGAAGCAGCAGGGACCGATTCCCGGGCCGATCCACGCCAGGAGACGATCCGGCCTCGCACCGCAATCCCGCATTCTCTCGACGGCAAGGGCGGCGACCCGCAAAGTTGTTCCCCGCCATCCAGCGTGGACCGCGGCGATCACACCGGCCTTCGGATCGGCCAGCAAGACGGGGAGGCAATCCGCTGTGCACACGGCTACCGCCGTCACCCCCTGTCCGATCAAAATATCCGCCTGCTGCCGATGTTCTTCTCCCGGGCCCCGGCAAAGCAATGTTTTCACTCCATGCACCTGCGTGGCCCGATGCGGGCGTATGGAAAGGTCTGTTGCTTGCATCAGGATTTCGAGATTGCGTTCGATGCATTCATCCCTGTCTCCAAGTCCACGCCCGAAATTAAGAGAGTCAAACGGCGGCGGGCTGACCCCACCCGTTCGCAGACTGAACACGGCCCGGATTCCGCATGCCGCCATGTTCCGTGACTCGATGAAGCATCGGTTGCTGTCAGCCATAACTCGCCTCCAGGGCAGCGTCCAGGCTTCGCAACTCCTCCGGAAGGGGCGCAATGCAAGTAAGCATGCGGCCGGTGACGGGATGGGTGAAGGCCAGAAATTCGGCATGCAACGCCTGTCGGCGGCGCAATCCCTCGATGATACTGCGGGCGGGTTCGGGGATGTGTCGGCCCGGGTGATAGCTGCGGCCGTAGACGGTGTCCCCGAGAACCGGAAGGTGAAGATGGCTCAGGTGCACCCGGATCTGATGCGTACGCCCCGTGTGCAGCGTAAGTCGCAGTCTGCAGAAATCGCTGTTGTAGCGGCGTTCGACAGCGATTTCCGTGACCGCAACCTTGCCGTCACGGCGAACGTGCATCTTTTTTCTTTGGTTCGGATGGCGGCCGATTGGGGCTTCGAAGCGCTTCCGTACCCATCCAGGTGTGCCCCGGCACCAGGCGAGATACTGACGCCGGAGTTCATGTTTGGAGAACATGGTTACAAGCCGGTGGTGCGCTGTCTCCGTCTTGGCGACGACAAGGGCACCGGAGGTATCCTTGTCCAGGCGGTGTACGATACCGGGTCTTTCCACGCCGTTGATACCGGGCAGATGAGTGCAATGGTTGAGCAGGGCATGGACCAGGGTGCCATGATCGTGGCCGGCGGAAGGATGCACGACCATGCCGGCCGCTTTGTTGACGACGAGGAGAAAGTCATCCTCGTACAGAATATCGAGCGGGATTGCCTCGGGCTGGAGTGCGGTTTTTTCGGCGGCGGGCGGGACGACCTCGAAGATCTGATCCACCTCGACCTTGGTGGCCGCCCTGATTGCAAGTTGTTTACACTCTCCCTGGGTGAGGAAAACCCTTTGTTCCCGGATGAGTTTTTGGATCCGGCTGCGTGAGATTCCGGTGCATTCGGCCAGGACGTGATCCAGGCGCCGTCCCGCGTCTTCTTGCTTGATGCGGACCGTCCATCGATGCTCGCATGCGGTGGTGTGTTTCACTTGCCTCCGGCAGCGGCATCCGGTTTGGAATGCACGGGTGTTTCATCGTCCTTCTGAACATGAGTCGAAGCTACCGTTTCGGTGCCATTGGATCGGGAGGCGGCCGGACGCCGTCGCCGCCTCCGTCGCCGGCCGTTGCCGCCACTCCCGGCTTGCTCCTGGGCCGGGTTCTTTTCGGGAGTGGTTTTCTGTTCGTTGGCGGCTGCCGCATTTTTGCTTTTGCCGCCCTCGCTTGCCTGCGAACCGCCTCTGCGGCCGCGGCCGCCACGACGTCGACGCCCACCGCGTCGCGTGGCCCTGCGCGCCGCCGCCTGCTCCTCTTCCTTGCGCCGCTGTTCCTCTTCCTCGCGCCGTTTTTTCGCCGCCCGACCGAACAGGATTTCACCAAGCTTGCTCAGGATCCCTTCCTTGTGCGGCACCTCGGGCTCGGGCGAAGGAATACCGACGATGGGTGTGGAAGGCTTGAGCTTGCGGCCGCTACGTGCGGGTCGCAAACCCTTGACGGTGTCTTCCAGGACTTCCACACGTTGCTGGCCGTTCTCTTCCCACTGGCGTTCGATACGGTAGTGGGGGATCTCCAGATCCGGGCGGATTTGCAGATTGATCTGCACGTCATAATTCTCCTCGATGCGGGCGATGTACAGGCGTTTGTTGTTCATCAGGTATTCGCCGGTGTCCTTTGGAACCTGCACGAGGAGGATCGGTTTTTTGCCCGCTGCGGCATGGGCCTCCATGCGTGTCAGCATCTGCAGGGCCATGGTTTCGACGGTCCGCACCCGCCCCCGTCCCAGACAACGCGGGCAGATCTCTGTCGTGGATTCGCGGATGGAGGGGCGAAGCCTTTGCCTCGACATCTCCAGCAGCCCGAAACGCGAGATGCGGGCGAATTGAACCCGGGCCTTGTCCTGTTTGCAGGCGTTACGCAACTCCTCTTCCACCTGCTGCGCATGCTTGCGGTTGGCCATGTCGATGAAATCAATGACGATCAGGCCGCCGATGTCGCGTATACGGAGTTGTCTGGCAATCTCCCGTGCGGCCTCGAGGTTGGTATCCAGGGCTGTGTCATCGATATGTTTTTTGCTCGTGGAACGTGAGGAATTCACGTCAATCGAGGTCAGGGCTTCCGTGGGATCGAACACGATCGATCCGCCCGAAGGCAGCCGGATCTCGCGTTCATGGATCTCCTCGCACTGCTCCTCGATGCCGAAGAAGCGAAACAGCGGTTTCTTGCCGCGGTAAAACTTGACCAGCTTCTCCTTGCCGGGCAGCACGGCATGAACGAACTGTTTGGTGCGTTGATAAACATCGTGCTGATCCACCCAGATTTCGTCGATATCCTCGGTAAAGTGGTCGCGGATGGCGCGGGTGGCCAGATCGCCATCCAGGTAGATCAATGACGGTGCCGGGGCGGATTCGCTCTTGATCCGTATTTCATCCCAGAGTCGCAGTAGATAGGAAAAATCGCGTTGCAACGCTTCGAGTTTCTGGTCCTTGCCGGCCGTGCGAACAATCAGTCCCATGTTCTCCGGCACATTCAATTGGGCAATGATGGCCTTGATGGCCCGGCGCTCATCTTCCTTGAGTTTGCGAGAAATGCCGCCACGCTGGGCATTTGGGTTCAACACCAGATAGCGGCCGGCCAGCGAGATGAAGGTGGTCAGCGCCGCGCCTTTGCTGCCGCGTTCCTCCTTGACCACCTGAACAAGGATCGTTTGTTTGGGTTCCAGCACATCCTGGATATTGACCTTGCGGGGATCGGCATTTTTGTCCACACCCGCTTTCCAGTAGTCGGGATGAATGTCATGCAATGGAAGAAAGCCCTGGCGGGCGGCGCCGTATTCCACGAAGGCGGCCTGCAGGCTTGCCTCCACCTTGGTGATGATGCCCTTGTAGATATTGTTTTTTGTCTGGACCTTGTGCGTGGACTCGATGTCCAGTTCTTGTAGGTAATGATCATCAACGATGGCCACACGACTTTGTTCGGGATGGGCCGCATTGATGAGCATGAGCTTTTTTTTCATGCAACATCCTATTCACCGCCCGAACAGTTCACCCGTACACACCCACTCCGCAGCCGTTTGCGGACAGGCGCATCATTCTCCAAATTTTTTGTCCGCCTCCGACTCCTCTTCTTCAGGGTCGGGCGGATACGAACCATTCAGACGGTATCGCTTTGTATTGCAGGCTCAACGCGCGGCAAATCCGGCAAGTCCGGATGCGGCGGAGAACCGATGTCCGGCGTATGCGCGTGGTTTGCACTTCTCCTGTCTGTTAGGCTTGTGCGCTCTCGACGGTGCGATCGTCGAAGTCGTTGTCGTTTGCACAAGCACCGTCATCCATCTTGGATCGACGCGGAGCTACTGCTTGCGGACAAGCTAATTCAAAGTGGGTGATTTTGGCAAGAGAAAAAGCAATGGGCCCCCGTCTCCAAATCGGCCCTGATGAGGAAGGGAGTCGCCTTGACCGTGTTTTGCTGCGGCGACTCGGCCCTTCGTTACGGGGCCGCATCATGCGCCTGATCCGCCGCGGCAACGTACGTGTGAACGGCAAGCGTTCCAAACCGGAAACCCGATTGCATGCCGGTGATGTGATCTTTCTGCCCGCGAGTCTGCGTCAGCTGAAAACCGCCGACTCTTCGTTCCGGGTCTATCCCGGGCAATGGAATGTGCCCATGCCTGAGATTCCGATTCTGTACGAGGACGAGGATTTGGTCGTGGTGAACAAGCCTGCGGGTGTGGTGGTTCATGGCGGCAGCGGACACCGGGTGGGCCTTGTTGAAATTCTGCGCCACAAGCTTGGCCCGTGCGAACTCCGGCTTGCACACCGCCTGGATCGTGATACCAGCGGCTGTCTCCTGCTTGTAAAGCGGCTGGAAGTATTGCGTCACTTGAGTCGCGCCTTCCATGAGCGCAGCATACAAAAAACCTACCTCGCCTGGGTTGCGGGCCATCCCTATCCGCATTCGGGCCGTCTTCAGCACGAATTGGCCAAAGGCTTGTTGCGTGGCGGCGAGCGCATGGTCGCGGTGCGGGAGGGGGGTAAATCCGCCGTGACCGATTACCAGGTGATCATGCTTGCCGAATGGGAGAACTGGCCCTTTTCCCTGCTGGCCCTGCAACCACAAAGCGGGCGCACACATCAGTTGCGGGTCCAGCTCCAGGCCTCCGGCCATGCCATTCTTGGCGACCGAAAATACGGCCGGCGGGAGGATAATCGGCGTTATCGTGACACGGGCGGTAAGGGAATGGCATTGCATGCGTGGCGTTTCCGTTTTCACCACCCGCAGCGCGATGAGGTCATCGAAGTGCGTGCCCCATGGCCGGAGCAGTGGCGGACCTGGTTCCGACTGAACAAAAAATCCTTTACAATAGTAGGAGGTTAGGACATAGTTCTTTTGTAGAATCTCAGGTGGAGTGGCCTAACTCCCTGGAAGGCTTGGCTGCCATACCATGGGTGCGAGGCATGAAGGGCTCCGGTTGATGCCGGGCCCGATTCTTTGGAAATGGGGGAGGGCACATGAAAAGATATTTGTGGATGTTGTGTCTGGCGGCTTTTTTGCCCGGCTGCCTCAGTCAATCGCATTATGAGTTGCTGATGGGTCAGGTGGGTGTGGTCAAAGCGCTGCAGAAGAACGACAAAAAGCAGGATCGGCGCCTGGATCACATCGAGAAAGTGCTGAAGGAGTTGCAATCCAGCCTGAAACCCGAGATTCGCAACAGCGGCGTCAAGGTGGAGGCCGTGACCTCAAAGAGTTCGAATGGTGAAGGTCTGCGACAGGTCAAGCTAACCTTGCCGCAGGCTGTTTTGTTTGCTTCAGGTTCCGTCCGTCTTGATCGCCGCGGCCGGAGGGTTCTGGACAAGGTCGTCGAAACACTGCGCAACAATCCCGAAAGCAGGGTGCATATCATTGGATACACGGATTCGCTTCCGGTGGGCAGAAAATTACGCGCGCGCTTCAAGGACAACTGGGAACTATCGGCCGCTCGCGCAGCGGCGGTTGCCCGCAATATGGTCTGGGGGCACAAGATCGCCAAAGAGCGTATTGTCATTGAGGGCCGGGGAGCGGCGGATCCGGTCGCCGACAATTCCACGGCGGCAGGACGCGCCAGGAATCGCCGCATCGAGATCTTTATCCGTCGCAAAGCCTGACTTCAGCGTTTTGCGGCCCTGAAACAAAGATAGGCCAGCAGCACCGAGATCAGCGCCGCCACGGGGCTGATCCAAAGCGGCAATCGCCAACTATCAATCACGATTTCAACTTCGAGCAACACGCGCACGATGTGCGCGACGGCCACCAGCGAAAAGATGATGCCCGAAAGGTAAAGCATGGTTCGCTGCATGGATTATCTCCTCATTCATCCCGTGGGAAAACGGGGTCAGGGTGGCAGGGTTCAGGGGTCAGGGATCAGGAAACAGAAAACATCTCACGTCTCACGTCCTTCCCAGGGTTCAGGGGTCAGAGGCCAGAGGACAGGAATTCCACCAATCACCAATCACAAGTCACCAGTCACCGCCTTTAGGCCAATCACCGATTTTTCGTCCTCGGCCCTTCCCAGGGTTCAGGGGTCAGAGATCAGGGGACAGAGAAAAACGTCTCACATCTCACGTCTTACGTTCTTCCGCTCAGTCCACAGTCCTCGGCCCTCAGTCCTTCTCTTTTCATCTCACGTCTCACATCTCACGCCTCACATCCTTCCCAGGGTTCAGGGGTCAGAGGTCAGGGTCCAGGAAAAAACGTCTCAAGTTCTACTTCTCAGTTCTCGACCCTCAGTCCTGTTTTCCATTCACCGATCACCGATCACCGATCACCAATCACCGATTTTATCGTCCTCAGCACTCAGTCCTCAGTCCTGCGCTTTTCTCAGTCCTCGGATCCCCCGATTGCGGGGGGCGTCGATGGACATACTGCGCCAGACGGGCCTTGAAAATGGCGCGACGCAGCTTTCTGTCAGCGATGCAAGGGAGTTCTCGTAGCAGTTTCTTCCTGATGCTCAATGAAACAACGACCCCTTCCCCGGGAGGGCTGGCGGCGGCAGCTCCAGCATTGGGTTGGATGCGGGTACGCAGATACCGGATACCTTCCATGCGGCATTTCCTTCGGCAGGCACGGCGAATCTCCGCCTGCAGAAAGCGGATCTGCTGGGCCATGGCCGGATGATCCACGGCGATGATCAATGCGTCCCTCTCGATGTCCAGGGGCTCGCTGTGTTGGGCCAGGACCGGACCCACGAGTTCGGGCCAACGGCGGCGGATGCAGGCAATGGGGGCCAGCCGTTCAAGGCGCTCTTTGCCTAGAACGGAGGCCAGTCCGGATTGCAACGGCTTGAGGCCGGTACGATGCGGTCTCAAAACGGCAGTTTGCGCCCGCCGAGGATGTGCGCGTGCAGATGGTAGACTTCCTGGCCGCCACCCTCACGCACGTTGAAAACGACGCGATAGCCTTTCTCCAGCTTCAGCACCCTTTCGGCAATCATGCGTACACGGTCCAGAAGCATGCCGAGCAGGGCGGGATCATCGGCATCGGACAGGGTCGGTACATGTCGCCTTGGGATGACCAGTACATGCACCGGTGCCTTCGGATGGATGTCCTTGAAGGCGTACACCTCCTCATCCTCGTAAACCTTTGAGGAAGGGATCTCCCCTGCAGCGATCTTGCAGAACAAACAATCGTTCATGTTTCTCTCCCCGGTCGGTTTGTCATCGGCAGCGGGTGCGCGCGAATGAGCGTGTCATGGCAGCTTCCGTCCACGTTTGAATAGGACAACTGTCCTGAATTGTAGCATCAGCGCCGGAAGCCGGGCAACGCCGCCATACCGGCCACAGCACTCTTCAGCGGTCTGGCCAGGGCATGGGAGACGAGGCGGGCACAACCCACGCAGCATCCCGCCTCACACGGTTTGTGCCGGTTTGCCGCCTGCAGGTCTGCGGTCGTGGCGGACGCAAGAGGGACGGCGGCGCCTTTTTGCTGGCTGCACCATTGGATACAGCCATCCGCGTTCACATAAAGGAACTTGAATCCCCCAAGGCATCGCCAAGGGCGGCGGAAATCGCCTGCAAGCAGCGCGCGAGCGTCTTTCCGGTAAAGCTCCATTCCGCTCCACAAACGATGGCGATCGAACAAATCGATGTACTCCTGCCCCTGGATGTCGATACGACCGCCGGCCTTATGTAGAAAGGAGAAGCTGAAGGCGAATGGAAAATCGGCTAGTAACTCTCGAAACGCATCGTATTGACGCCCTGTCTCGGGCGTCAGGACGGTTTGGATCTTGACCGCAAAGCGGGCATGCCTGCGCAACATATCCAGCTTTGGGAGCAGACTCTTCAGCGCTTTCACTGAATGCGCAGCCGGGGATACCGAGTCCACGCTGAGTTGCATCAGGTCCAATCCGGCGGTATTGAGCCTTTCCACCAGCGAGGTGGTGAGGAGAAAACCGTTGCTGATCACTGTGACCAGATTGGCACCGTTCTTTCTGGCCTTGATGTGGGCAATGAGGCGGGGAAGATCCGGATGCATCAGGGGTTCTCCCCCAAGGATGTCGTACACCAGCACACCCAATGCATCCAACTTGTCGATGCGTCGAAGCAGATCGTCGGCCGGAACATGGGGTGCCCCTGCTGCATATTCGTTGCAATAGGTGCAGGCGAGATTGCAATTGCGTGTCACCACCAATTGCGCATACAAGGCCTTGTTGTCATACAAGCGACGACATGCGCGGAGTAGAAACGGGAGTTTTCTCATTTCATCTTGTCGCCGCATCCAGTTTGGGTATTTCCGGGGCGATCCTGGAGGCTGCGATGTCGTTTCCACAGACGTCGCCCGCTTTGCAGCTGCCACAGGGCCAAACCCGGCAAGCCCAGCAGCAGTTCGCGAACGCGCTTGGCCAGTGAAAGCGCCAGCGAGGTATGCGGGGGAATGCCAAGGGCGGTGCCAAGCAGTAGAAAGCCCCCCTCCTGAACCCCCAGGGATGCAGGGATGAGAAAGCCGGCCGCGCGCGCAGCCTGTCCCAGGCTCTCCAACAGCAGGGCCTGGGCCGGGCTGACCGGAAGGTTGAGAAAGATCATGACCAA
>CAZHOU010000028.1:0-14091 GCA_964534165.1 uncultured Zetaproteobacteria bacterium | reverse complement strand
ATTGTGCGGCATGCACGGCGAGGCGATCAAGATCGCCGTGCGTGAGGCGGCGCAGGATGGCAAGGCCAACGAGGCCCTGATTCGCTTCGTGGCCGCCTTGCTGGACTGTCCAAAACAGCGGGTTGCCGTCACCACAGGCCAAAGCTCACGCCGGAAGCGCTTGTTCGTCGCCGGCGATGCAACGGCGCTGATCGCTCTGCTCAAGGAACGGTTGCGGCATGTTTGAGCGCATGCTTTCCCGTCCCTGGATATGGTTGTTGCTCCTCTGCGGCGTCAATTTCTTTTTCATGCTCGGCGGCCATTCCCTTTGGGACGTGGACGAACCGAACAATGCCGTCTGCGCACGCGAAATGCTCGCCGCCGGCAATTGGTGGGTGCCGGTGTTCAACGGCGGCCTGCGTTACGACAAACCCATTCTGCTCTACTGGTTGATGATGCCCTTGTTTTCGTTGTTCGGCGTGCACGAATGGACGGCGCGCCTGCCGTCTGCGATCGCCATGACGGCCCTTGTGTTCGTTGTCGCCTACTTCGGCCGACGGCTGTGGGATGCGCGCACGGGCTTTCTTGCAGCCTTGCTTTTGGCCGCAAGCCTGCATATCGCGGTGATCGCCCGCGCCGCCACGCCCGATCCATTGCTGATGCTTTGCGTCGGCTCCGCCCTTCTGGTCTTTTTGTGCTTCTATTGCGAAGACATGTCCGATCGCCGCCTGCTCCTGACGGCCTACGCCGCGCTCGGACTCGGGGTGCTGGCCAAGGGTCCCGTGGCCGTGCTGTTGCCGCTACTGGTGATGGGGGCCTTCCTGCTGCTTGCGGGACGCATCCGGAACTGGCGGCAGATGCGGCCGTTTTTCGGCCTTGCGCTTGTGCTCGCACTGGCGCTGCCATGGTATGTGGGGGTGGGCATTCTCACGCACGGGGAATGGCTGCAAGGATTTCTGCTACATCACAACATCGACCGCTTCCTGCAACCGCTGCAGGGCCACCGCGGCTTTCCGGGCTTTTATCTGTTCAGCCTTTGGCTCGGCCTTTTTCCCTGGAGCGGATTGTTGGCGGCGGCGGTGCTTTTCGCCCCCTGGCGCCTCGCCGCCCTGCGACGTGATCCCCGCCGCCTGTTCCTTCTTTGTTGGCTGGGCGTGTTTCTGCTGTTCTTCACGCTGGCCAGGACCCGCCTGCCCAATTATATGCTCCCCGCCTATCCGGCAGCGGCACTGTTGATGGCCGCCTGGATGCGAAAGGACGATACGACTCGAGCGCGGCCGTGGCTGTTGCGCGGCGCCCTGACCTTGTCCGTGTTGGCCACGATCGCGGCCGTGGGAGCCCTGGCCTGGAATTGGCCGCAGGAATGGTTTTACGGCCTGAGCTTTCTGCCGCTCGTAGCCATGGCGATAACCGCCGTCTTCCTGCGTCTGAAGGCGAACGATACCGTGGCGGTGCTGGCGGCCGGCATGGGATTCAGCATTTTCCTGCTTGCGGGTTGGTCCCTTCCGGCCCTCGACCGTCACAAGGCGGCCCCGATCCTGGCCGCGGCGGCGGACCGGGCCGGCTTCGGTGGCCGAGCCCTGGCCACGTATCGTTATTTTCAACCGTCCTTGTTGTATTATCACGGCGGCCGCCTGCCGTTGCTGCCCGATGCGCGGGCTGCATCGGCCTGGCTCTTGGCTGGAAAGGCCCTGGTAATGCCACAGGAGGCCCTGAGCGATTTTCCTCCCCGATTGCGGGCCCGCTTCAAGGTCTTTAAGAGGATACATGGCTTGTATGCCAGAAAATGGCTGGTGCTGGTGACCACGACTCCCGTGCGGGGGAAGACATGAAGAAAGAGATGATTTCCGTCGTCGTGCCGGTGTTTCGCGAGGAGGAGAATATCCCCTTGCTGGTGAAGGAAGTGGACGAGGCGCTGAAGGGACTGGATTACGAACTGATTCTGGTGGACGACGGCTCCGATGACGGCACCTTTGCCGCCATCGAGGAGGCATGCAAACGGCAGCGGCGTCTGCTCGGGATCCAGTTGCGGCGCAATTTCGGGCAGACGGCGGCCATGGTGGCTGGATTCGACGCCGCACGCGGAACCTACATCGCCTACATGGACGGGGATCTACAAACCGATCCGCGGGACATCCCGAAACTGCTGGCGCGCCTCAAGCGGGACCGGCTCGATCTGGTGAACGGCTGGCGCAAGGAACGCAAGGATGCCGGCCTTACGCGCAATCTTCCCTCCCGTGTGGCCAATGCCCTGATCCGCACATCCACGAATATGCGCATGCACGATTACGGTTGTCCGATGAAGCTGATGCGCGCCGAACTTGCGAAGAACCTTCGTCTCTACGGGGAACAGCATCGCTTTCTGCCGGCCCTGGCGGCGCTGGAAGGAGCGCGCTTGGGGGAAGAGGTGGTGCGACATCAGCCGCGGCGCCTCGGCGAGAGCAAATACGGGCTCGGACGCACGATACGCGTGCTGGTCGATCTGTTGCTGGTGCTCTTCTTTCAACGCTTCACCGACCGCCCACTGCAATTGTTCGGCTCCGCCGGGCTTCTCAGCTTCGTGGCCGGCACGGGCATCGATTTGTGGCTCAGCTTGAGCAAGTTGCTGTACGGCACCGAACTGGCCGGACGGCCGATGCTGCAACTGGGATCGCTTCTGATCATCAGCGGCCTGTTGTTGTTCGGGATTGGCCTGATCCTCGAGATGCAGGTGCGCATCTATTTTGAATCCAGCGGACGCAGGTATTATTCGATACGCAGGAAGGTCGGTGGCAAGGAGGATGAGGGGCTGTGATGTGCAGGATTCAGCCCATGGGCCGGCCGTCGGACCTCTCCGCGAGATGCTGAAAACCGCGTCCCCCTCGTAATGCGGATCCTGTTCAAGCTGCTGGTGAGCCTACTGCTCCTGGCGGCACTGGTTCGCTACCTCGATCCGGGTGCGGTGATCACCCGCCTGCAGCATGTCAATTACTTCTGGGTGGCCCTCGCCTGCCTGCTCATGGTCACGGGCCAGATCCTGTCGGCGATCCGCTGGAGCTGGCTGGCGCGTGGATTGGGCCTTTCCGTACGCACGGGCCGGAAGATCGAATTGTATTTTCTCGGTATGTTCCTGAGCCTATTCCTGCCTTCGACGATCGGTGGCGACGTGGCCCGGGGGTACCTGCTTGCACGCGGGCGCAGTGGTGCCGGCTGGGCGGCGGCGGCGAGCGTGGTGCTCGAGCGCATCAACGGTGTTCTGGCGCTGACCATCATTGCTACGGCATGTCTGTTCCGGCTCGATCTGCCACGAGGCTGGCAATGGACTTGGCTGTCCCTCGTCATCGGATTGTGGCTTGGAACGATCGGCTACGCCTACGGGCACCGCCATTTGCCCGATTTCCTGCATCGCTGGCGTATGTTGCCGATCGACAGCCGCGCGTTTCGCCTGGCCTGGTGGCGCAGTCTTGGCTTGTCCCTGACGTTTCAGTTCTTGGTGGTGGAGGCCCATGTCATCCTTGGCCATGCCGCCGGCCTAGTGATGCCGTGGCCGGCCTATGGTCTGATGGTCAGTCTGGTGGCACTCGCATCCGCCATACCTGTCTCCTTCAATGGCTTCGGTATCCGGGAAGCGGGCTATGTGGGCATGGCAACCTATTTCGGAGGTACTGCGGATGCGGCAGCGGTGATGGCGGCGTTGTGGGTGCTCGTGTTGGCGATTGCCGCACTGCCGGGGGCGTGGGTGTTGTGGCGCCTTGGAGGCACCCGGGCATTGAAGAGCGGTGCCGGAGAGGGGATGCGACCGGGTTGACGTGGCCTCAATGCGAAGGGCCTTCTTCCATGGCATGGATGCGCTGCAGGCTTTCCTTGGCGTGGCGGTGAATGAATTCATCCAAACGTTTTGCCGTGTCGCTGTGGCGTTTCTGCAGGAAGCGCAAGGCTTCATAATTCATGATCAACAGATCCGCATCGCTGGCGGCCGTGGCCGAATAGGCCAAACGCTTTCCCTCGGTCAACTCCCCGAGCATATCCAGATCGCGGCGCATATCGATCAGGACCTCTTCACCGCTCGGCGTCACATGATGGACCTCGGCGGTACCTGAAAGAATGAAGACGATGCCGGTGGATCGGTCTCCCTGCGCGAAAATGCGCTCGCCTCGATGGACCATGCAGACGGGCAGCGCTGCCGCGAACTCGCTGCGAGTGTCTGCAGGCAGGTCCTGGAAGACCGGATGCGCCGAAAAGAAGGCGGACACTTTGCGGTACTTGAGCAACTGATTGAGGCGATAGCGAAATACGCTGTCCGCCTCCAGAACCTGCAAGGCGGCGGCCGTGTCCACGCGGATGATCCGGCTCGGCGTTTCGGTTCGCACCGTGGCATAACGATTTCTTTTCTGCATCAGGCTGAATTCCCCGTAGACATCCCCGCCTGCAGGTAGCCCAAAACATGCGCTTCGCCACCAAAACGCTTGCTTACGGCCAGGCGCCCTTCAAGAACGAAGTAAAGGTCGTGTGGTGGATCCCCTTCATGCACAATCTCCACGCCGTCGGAAACGTGCATGACGTGGCTTGCACGATTGAGGATTTGCAGATTGATGTCGGCCATGCCGCTCAGGATGGAGAAACGCTCGCCATCGAGCTTTTCCCTGCGTTCACGCGGGGCTTGCACGTCCGTGGCTTGGGAAAAGGATTCGCTCATCATCACCCCCGTGTTCGGACAGTATAGAAGAACCGGCCACAAGTGCCACCGGCTTGCATCCAGGTTAAGGAACCTCCAGCCGTCGCGGATAGGCGGTCAGGTTTTCATGCCCTCCAGCCCGCACAACCACCAGATCCTCCAGCCGCACACCGCCGATGCCAGGATAATACAGCCCCGGTTCCACGGTAACCACGTGACCGCTGCGCAGGACTTCGTCCCGGCTGGAAATGCGAGGTGCTTCGTGAACCTCCAGACCGACACCGTGGCCCGTGCCATGGAAAAAGCCATGCTGGCGGCCTCTTCGTACCCCGGTGAGGAATCCGCGTGTTTCGAAATGACGGCAAATGGCCGCGTGAATGTCTTTGCCGTGAACGCCGTCGGCGATCATGGATAGGCCGATGTCCTGCCCTTCCCGCACGGTTCGATACAACCGTCGGATCTCCGGTGCCGCCCTGCCTTTGACATAGGTGCGCGTCATGTCGCCCCAATATCCCGAGGAGGTGAGGCGCGGGAAGATATCGATGATGATCGGTCGATGTGCCCGCAAGTATCCCTTTCCGGTCCGATGCGGATCGGCGGACTGCCGGCCGCAGGCCACGATCGTGTGCGCCGGTACGGCGCCGCGGGCGATCAGGAAGGTCTCGATGACGGTGCGTACATGATCGGATTTGAGACGCCGCCCCGTTTCCGGATGTCGCAGAATGCCATCGCCGCCGATCCCCGCCGCAGCCAGGAAGCGTTCCGCCATCCGCATGGCGCCTCGGGTCAGCCTCTCCGCCCGACGCAGTTCGGCAATCTCGTGCTTGCTCTTGATGGCCCGATCGGGAAACATCGGCCCCTCCTTCGGCCTCACATCCAGACCCCAAATGCGCATCCTTTCAGCGTACAGGAGGGGAAACGTGTCCGGCACGAGAACGGCATCCACCCCTTGCGCGCGCAAGAAAGCTGCAGCCACAGCAGCGAGGTCCTCGCCCCAACCGCGACGCCTCGCTTCCTCGCGCCAGCGAACATCCAGATGCACTTGATCCAAACGCGATGTTTTTCGTGCCCGGTCAATCTCCAAGGGGGAGAAGAGGCCGTGCCAGCGACGATCCAGCCTGACGACGATGAAAGGGTCCGGCACGAAGATGCCGGTGACATAGAGCATGTCCGCATTGTGTTCGGAATCCGCGATCAGCAGGCTTGCCCGCGGCCTCACTCTTGATTCTCCGCCTCGGCACGGGCCAGGTCCAGAATGCTGACGCCACCGAGCACCTCTTTGCGTTCACGCTCCAGTCGCAGATAGAGGCCGGCCAAGGCGCGGCCGAGCGGGGTGTCGCGCCATGCTTCCGGGACACACATCTCGCGTCTGATCAGCGCCGCATGCAGATCGGCAAGCTTCAACTCCCCCGCATCCATGCCCAGGGTCCAGGCCTCGACGCCATCCTCCTCGACCGCCCGGAGAAGGCCTTTTTGGCACAATTGCTCCAACCATTCCTGCAGAATGTTGTCCGGCAATTCGGTCTCCCGCAGCAAATCGTCCATGTGCAACAGCCGTCCACGGCGCAAGGCCTGGGCCGCACGTACAAGGATCAGGTGGGCAAAGAAATGCCGGATACCCGTCTGCTTGAGGCCGATCTCCTTTTTTCCGCTTGTCTCCGGATGTTGCAAGCAAAAGGTGATCTCGGCACCGGCGAGAACGATCACCCATACGAGGTACAGCCAGATCAGAAAAATGGGCAGAGCACCGAGCGCGCCGTAGAGCTTTTCGTAGTGGGAAAGGCGGGTGACGTAGAAGGCGAAACCGTCCTTGGTCAGTTCGAACAGGACGCCGGCGATCATCCCTCCAAGCAGTGCGAGGCGCAGCGGTACGCGGGTGTTGGGGAGAACCATGTACAGGATGGACATGGCCAGGGAGGACATCAGCCATGGAATGAGGAAAGGCAGCTTCTGAAGGTTGGTGGCTTGGGCTGTGACATCGCGCAGAAAGGGCAGGGCCGAGAAATAGGAGGTGATCGTGATCGAGACCCCGATCAGCACCGGAGCCAGCGTAAGTGTGGCCCAGAAAACCGTAAACTTCGACAACCACGGACGGCGGCGCGAGATGCGCCAGATGTGATTGAAGGCCTCTTCCATTGTGTTCAGCAGGGCCGTGGCGGTGATGAGCAAACCGATGATTCCGAAGATGGAAAGGGCGGTGGCCTTGCTGGCCATCAAACCCAGATATTGGAGGATGATGTCCTGGCTGGCCGGTAGAAGATAGTGCAGCAACACCCCGCGCACCTTCTTTGCCAGCACGTGAAAGGCCTGAAAGCTGGTGAAGATCGAGAAGCCCAGGGCCAGCAAGGGAACCGTGGCCAGCAGCGAGGCGTAGGCGAGGGCCGAAGCACGCTGGATGCATTGATCGCCGACAAAGCGCTGCTCCACCCGATGCAGAAAGTGCAGGGCATGCAGGCTATGGCGACGAATGGCCGGCAGGCTGGCGATTTCGGCGCGCTCCATCTCCAGCCATTGCCGCAATTGCTTCTTCAGGCGTTTTTTCAGTCCGCTCCTCCTGCCCGAAACCATGCCAATCATGAAATCTTTGCAGCATTTGTCCACCGTGCGGCCTTGACCCGGTTGTTGCGGCTCACTACGCTTCATCGCCTTTGCCGCGGACGTACACAGCCGGTCTTCGGGACGTCCCCGCGGCGGTTGGTCGATTGGCGCGTAGCTCAGTGGGAGAGCATCACCTTGACACGGTGGGGGTCGGCGGTTCAATCCCGCCCGCGCCAACCATTTCTTCGTGGGTCAGTCCCATTCCCTTCTTGCGTACAACAACATTCATGGCGGTGGGCATCCATTTTCCCTGGGTCCGGCGGGCTGATAGCATGCCGCCCACGGAGGTTATGCAGCGCCATGAAAATTCATTTGCCGGATGGTTCCACCCGCCAGATCAAGGAGGGAGCGACAGCCCTGGATCTCGCACATGCGATCGGTCCGGGTCTGGCCAGGGCTGCTCTGGCCGCCCGCATCAACGGCCGGCTCTGCGATCTTTCCACGCCGCTACGCGACGGTGACGAGGTGGCGCTGATCACGGAGGCCTCCGAAGAGGGGCTGGAGATTATCCGCCATTCCACCGCGCACCTGATGGCCATGGCCGTGCAGGAGCTTTTCCCGGGTGCCCAGGTCACCATCGGCCCGGTGATCGAGGACGGTTTTTATTATGATTTTGCCTACGACAGGCCGTTTTCCGCTGCGGATTTGGAGAAGATCGAAGCCAAAATGCATGAAATCGCAGCGCGCAAGCTGGATATCCACCGCGAGGAATGGGACCGGGACAAGGCCATCGCCTATTTCAAGAAAATCGGTGAAACCTACAAAGCCAAACTGGTTGCCCGCATTCCGGAGGACGAGGTGGTGAGCGTCTACCGTCAGGGTGGCTGGCTGGATCTCTGTCGTGGACCGCACGTGCCGAACACCGGAAGACTCAAATATTTCAAGCTGATGAAGGTGGCCGGCGCCTACTGGGAAGGGAAACCCGAGAACGAGCAACTGCAACGCATCTACGGCACCGCCTGGGCCAGCAAGGAGGCGCTTGAGGCCTACCTGCATCGCCTGCAAGAAGCCGAGCGCCGCGACCACCGACGCCTCGGGAAACAGTTGGATCTGTTCCACTTGCAGGATGAAGCACCGGGCATGGTGTTCTGGCACCCGAAGGGATGGAGCCTATGGCAAGTGGTGGAAAACGAGGTCCGCACCGTGATGCGCGAAAACGGCTACCAGGAAATCCGCACGCCACAAATCGTGGATCGCAGCCTGTGGGAGAAATCCGGGCATTGGGACAAATTTCGCGCCGAGATGTTTACAACCCGCACCGAGAATCGCGACTACGCCATCAAACCGATGAACTGCCCTTGCCATATTCAGGTCTTCAGGCAGACGTTGCACTCCTATCGCGATCTGCCGCTCAGACTGGCCGAGTTCGGTTCCTGCCATCGCAACGAGCCGTCCGGAACCCTGCATGGCCTGATGCGCCTGCGCAATTTCGTCCAGGACGATGCGCACATCTTTTGCACCGAGGAACAGATCCAGGACGAGGTGAGCCGCTTCATCGATCTGGTGTTCGAGGTGTACAGGCGCTTCGGCTTCCACGATGTCATCATCCGTCTGTCCGACCGCCCGGAGCGGCGCGTGGGAACCGAGGCACAGTGGGACAAGGCGGAGGCCGCCCTGCATGAGGCTCTGCGGGCCAAGGGCATCGAGTACGGGGAGAATCCCGGCGAAGGGGCCTTCTACGGCCCCAAGATCGAATTCTCGTTGCAGGACTGCCTGGGTCGCGTGTGGCAATGCGGAACGATCCAGGTCGATTTTTCGATGCCGGGACGTTTAGGGGCGGAGTACGTGGCCGAGGATTCCTCGCGCCGGCCACCGGTGATGTTGCATCGCGCCATCCTGGGCTCGATGGAACGCTTCATCGGCATTCTCATCGAACATTATGAAGGCCGTTTTCCATTCTGGCTGGCGCCGATGCAGGCGGTGGTGTGCAACATCACCGATGCCCAGGCAACCTATGCCCTTGAGGTGTGCGAGACCATGCGCAAGGCCGGCTTTCGCGTGCACGCGGACTTGCGAAATGAGAAAGTCGGCTATAAAGTGCGCGCCCTTACGCTCGAACGCGTTCCCTTCATTCTTGTGGTTGGCGAGCGCGAGCGGGTCGAGGGCACGGTGAGCGTGCGGGCGTTGAGCGGCGAATCCTTGGGCGCGAAGACGGTCGCCGCCTGGATCGATCAGATGCGGGCCATGCGCGCCGCCTACCAATAGGCTGAAAAACTGCGACGGGGAGAGTTGATGGGAGTGTTGTATTAAGAAGGTTATGCAGGTTAATTACGCGATAGAGGCGCCGACCGTACGCGTAATTAATGAGAAGGGCGAGCAAATCGGAGTGATGCCGTTGGCGGAGGCGGTGGCAAAAGCGGAAAGCGTGGGCCTGGATCTTGTGTTGATGGCGGCGAATGCAGATCCACCGGTGTGCAAGATCATGGATTACGGCAAGTACAAGTACCAGATCAGCAAGAAGGCCAACGCCGCCAGGAAGAAGCAACACGTGATGCAGGTCAAGGAGGTCAAGGTACGGGCCAGCACCGACCAACATGATCTGGAAGTCAAAATGAGGCGTGCCCGCAAATTCCTTGAGGACGGCAACAAGGTCAAGCTGTCCATGCGCTTCCGTGGACGCGAAATGATCTACGCCGCCCGCGGTGCCGAGCAGTTGCAACGGATTGCGGCACAATTGCAGGATTTGGGCAAGGTGGAACACATGCCCAGCTTGGAAGGACGGCAGATGGTGATGATCCTGGCGCCGCTGAAGAAATAGACAGGGAAGGTGAGACAAGATGCCCAAGATGAAAACAAACCGGGGAGCGGCCAAGCGTTTTTCGAAGACCGGCAGCGGCAAATGGAAGCGCAATCACGCCTTCGCCAATCACATCCTGACCAAGAAGTCGCCGAAACGGAAACGCAATTACCGCCACGCCGTGCTGGTGGCCAAGGCCGACGTGCAGGCCTTGAAGCGGCTGGTTCCCTACAAGTAAGAAAACGGCGTTCGTTGCAGGAGATTTAAGATGGCTCGAGTCAATTCCCGTGTGCAGGCGCATGCGCGTCACCGAAAGGTCGTCAAGGCAGCCAAGGGCTACCGTGGACGGCGCAAAAATTGTTTTCGCGTCGCCACACAGGCCGTGGACAAGGCGCGGCAGTACGCCTACCGCGATCGCAAGGTTCGAAGGCGTGAATTCCGGCGCCTGTGGATTGCCCGCATCAATGCCGCCGCACGCGCAAACGGACTGTCATACGCAAGATTCATGCACGGCTTGTCGGCGGCCGGCATTCAACTCGATCGCAAGGTGCTGGCCGATCTTGCCGTTCGGGATGGCGCGGCCTTCAAGCGGCTGGTGGAAGCGGCTCGCACGGCGCAACAGTAACCGTTCCTGCCCGGCTACCGCCGGCAAGGGTGCAATGGATGGAATGGCAGGGCGTTTATACGCTCTGCCATTTATGTTTCTGAAGCGATGGAGGAATGTATGGCGGCCGCCGAGGGGCTGAGGACGAAGCTGCAAGGCTTGCAGAAAGAGGCGCTGCGGGCCGTCGCCGCAGCGGAAAGCATGGCCGCCCTTGAACAGCTGCGTGTCCGGTTTCTCGGCAAGCGTGGAGAACTCACGCAGATGCTCAAAGGTATCGGACGGTTGCCGGCCGAAGCGCGGCCGCAAATGGGGGAGGCGGTGAACCGGCTCAAGTCCGAGCTGACCGCGGCTCTGTCTGAGGCGGCGGAGCGGCTCAAGCGCCAGGAGGAAGAGCGCCGCATCCGCTCCGAACACATCGATGTGACCCTGCCGGGGCGCCGGCGGCCGCGCGGTGCCGTGCATCCGGTCACCAAGGGGCTGAACGAGATGGTGCGCATCTTCGCTTACATGGGCTTCGAGATCGCCGAGGGGCCGGAAATCGAGGATGAATTCCACAATTTCGATGCCCTGAATATTCCACCGGAACATCCGGCACGGGCCATGCATGACACCTTTTTCTTTCCCGACGGAAGGCTGCTGCGCACCCACACCTCGCCGGTGCAGATCCGTGCCATGCGACGACTGCGTGAAACGGGTGGTGTCCCGCCCTGGGCCGTGGTGGCACCGGGAAGGGTGTTCCGCTGCGATTCCGACATGACGCATTCGCCGATGTTCCACCAGATCGAAGTGTTCCGCGTGGATCGTGATGTATCCATGGCACATCTGAAGGGTGTGATCGCACACTTCCTCTCCGCCTATTTTGAAAAGGAAGTGCCGATCCGGTTGCGCCCGCATTATTTTCCATTCACCGAACCCTCGGCGGAAGTGGATATCGGCTGTGTTTTCTGCGACGGTCGCGGCTGCCGTGTGTGCAAGGGGAGCGGATGGCTGGAGGTTCTGGGAGCCGGCATGATCCATCCCAACGTTCTGCAGGCTGTGGAAGTCGACCGCAACCACTATACGGGTTTCGCCTTCGGTCTGGGGGTTGAACGTCTGGTCATGCTCAAGCATGGCATTCCCGACCTGCGCCTGTTTTTCGAGAACGATGTACGCTTCATCCGGAGAATGGGGACATGAAGATGCCGTTGTCGTGGTTGCGTGACCATGCTCCCCTGACCGGAAGCGTGGATGAAATTGCATCCGAAATGGTGCGCCTGGGGCACGAGATCGAGGCCGTGGAAAAGCCCAGGGAGGCTTTGCGAGGCGTTCTTGTGGGCAAGATCCTTGAGATGAAGCCCCACCCCGCAGCCGAACGACTGAAAAAATTGCAGGTTGATGTGGGGCGGAATGAGCCGCTCTCGATCGTATGCGGTGCCGACAACATGCGTGCCGGAGACAAGGTGGCGGTGGCCACCGCCGGCACCGTTTTACCGGATGGTGTGCGGATCCGGGGAAGCAGAATCCGCGGCGAGGAGAGTACCGGCATGTGCTGTTCGGAGGTGGAACTCGGCCTGGCGGCGGAGGCGGACGGGATCATGATTCTGCCCCGGGATGCGCAAGTGGGAATGGAAGTGAGTGAATATCTGGATCTGGAGGAGGCGGTGTTCGATCTCTCGATCACCCCGAATCGCGGCGATTGCATGAGCGCCCGTGGTCTTGCGCGCGATCTGGCTGCCGCCGCCGCGGTGGATCTGAGGGACCTGAAGCCGGACGCCGTGCAGGTGGATGCCGATATCCGCCCACAGCAGCTGCGGCTTGAAAGCGAACGGGACTGCCCGCTGTATCTGGCGCGACGGATCCGGGACGTGGCGGTCAAGGAAGCGCCGGTATGGATCCGGCGTCGCCTGATGGCCGCCGGCCAGAGGTCGGTGAACGGCATTGTGGATGTGCTCAACTATGTCATGCTCGATCTCGGCCAGCCCATGCATGCGTTCGACACCGCGCGGATCCGGGGGGATGTGCACATCCGCCCGGCACATCAAGGAGAGGAATTTGCAGCCCTGGACGGCAGGGAACGATCCCTTGAAACCGGTGATCTTGTCATCGCCGATGCTGCGGGGGTGATCGCCCTGGCCGGCATCATCGGCGGAATGGAGAGCGGAGTCACTGCCTCGACCACCGACATCATGCTGGAATCGGCCTTCTTCCGGCCGGCACGCATCAGCTTGAGCCGCCGCCGCCTGGGTGTGGTGTCCGAGGCCTGCCTGCGCTTCGAGCGCGGCGTCGATCCGGCCATGGTGGCGACGGCGATGGAACAGGCCACGGCATGGATCGTGCGATTCTTCGGCGGCCGGGCCGGGCCGGTCACGCGCATCGGCGATGAAAGACGGCTCCTTGCGCGCAGATGCCTGGATGTGGACATCGGGCGATTGCACCGGCGCCTGGGGGTGAGCGTGCCGGAGAGCGCCGATGCGGTCCTGCGGCGCATGGGGTTTGTCATCGATCGGGGAGACAACAGCATCCGGGTGGAGATCCCCAGTCATCGCCATGATGTCGGGATCCCCGAGGATATCTCCGAGGAGTACGCGCGCATCATCGGTTTCGATGCCATCCCCACTGTATTGCCGCCGATGACCATCTCGACTCCAGCCGCACCCGACACCACCGTCACCGATGCCGCCGGCGGTGGCTTTGTCCAGGTCCTGAATTACGCCTTCATCTCCACCCGGGAGCAGCGTCTGTTCGTTCCCGAGGATGGCCGCGATCTGCCGCTGTCCAACCCCATCTCCCGGGATATGGATGTCATGCGCCGCAGTCTCTGGCCGGGCTTGATGAAAAGCGCGCAATACAATCTCAACCGCCAGCAGAAGGGTGTGATGTTGTGTGAGGTCGGGCGCGTTTACGAGAAAGGGGCCAAGGGTCCGCGGGAGCGCAACATGCTGGCGTGGTTGATGGCCGGGGAAATCCGTCCGGCCGAGTGGTTTGAAGCTGCCGTCATGGCGGATTTTTTCGCCCTGAAAGGAGCCTTGGAGGACTGGCTGGCGGCCCGCAGGCTTGTGGCCCGTTTCATCGAACTGGAGGCGCCGGGATTGCAAGCCGGTCAGGCGGCCAAGCTGCTCGTTGGACGCGTGGATGCGGGCAGGATCGGGCGTGTAGACAGGGATGCGGCCGCCGCGTTTGCCATCGAGACGCCGGTCTATGTGGCCGAGATCGATCTGGACGCCCTGCCCACCGCCAGGCCGCTGCGCTTTCAACCCCTGCCCGAGTACCCGGGGATCGAACGCGACCTTGTCTTTTTGTTTCCCTCCTCCGTCCGCGCAGACGATGTGATGGAAACCGTCCGCAAAGCCGGAGGCAGGCTCGTGGTTTCGGTGCGGATCTTCGATCGCTATTCCGGACCCGGCATCGCCTCCGGGAAATTGAGCCTCGGTATCCGCTTGCAGTTGCAGGCGGCGGATCGCACCCTGACGCAGGAAGAGGCAGAAAAGGTATCGCGGGCGGTGGTCTCCGCCCTGGCCCAGCGTTTTGGGGCCGAATTGC
>CAZHOU010000027.1:0-14590 GCA_964534165.1 uncultured Zetaproteobacteria bacterium | reverse complement strand
ACCTCAAGGATGGTGAGTCACCCTCCTTTCAAGGGGCAGCCATGATGTCTAACCCTGCCACCGGTCTTCACACAGTCCTATTCCCAGCATCGTACCGATAAGTGAATCAACCACGACTGAAAATGTGAGCTGGGTCAGTTCAGGATCCGGGCGAAGATGTTAGATCTTTTCCATGGGCATCATTGAATCCCTGATGCAGGACCACCGCCATATCAAGAGGATGCTGGGTATCCTTGAAGCCATGTGCCTTCGCATTCGAACCGGCGATTCCCCGGATCCCGGACATCTCAATGCCGCTGTAAAATGGATCCATGCATTCGTGGATGGCTGGCACCTGAACCGGGAAGAAATTCTGTTGTTCCCCCTGCTGGCGAAATCACACGTACAGGATGATCCCATCGCTTCCATGCTCGGAATCCACAAACGCGAACGGCGGCTGGTGGCCGAAATGGCCCGCGCCACCTCCCGCGCCCGATGCGGCAGGGACGGGGCGCATGAAGCGTTCTGCATGGCCGCAATGGCCTATATCAAGCTGATCTCGGAACATATCCGGAAGGAGGAAGACGAATACTACCGGCAGGCCAAATCCGTTCTCGATGGGCGGAAAAGAAAGGAACTGCGAATGGCCTGGCGCAACCTCGAAAAAGAAATAGGCGGGCAACGCTATGAAAAGATGATGGCCACACTGCGCTGGCTCTCCGCCGTCTATCCGCAAAAAGATTTAACCCGATGATTTGAATGAAGGTGCAGCCCCAAGTTGGCGCGCCCGGAGGGATTCGAACCCCCGGCCCTCAGGTTCGAAGCCTGATGCTCTATCCAGCTGAGCTACGGGCGCGGTTAAAAATCAGATGAGACCGCCGAGGGCCACCTTGCAGATGTCGATCACCGGTCCCGGAAACAGACCGATACCAACGACAGCGAGGGCCGTGATGGTCACCGCCGCCTGCATCAGGCGATTGTCGACGAAATCGAAGGCCACGCGCTCCTCATCGAAGTAGATGTATTTGACCACGCGCAGGTAATAGAAGGCACCGATCACGGAAAAAAGCAGGGCAATCAGGGCCAGCTGCAGATGCCCGGCCTCGACGGCGGCGATGAAGACCACGTATTTGGCCCAGAAACCGCCGAGGAAGGGGATGCCGGCCAGGGAGAACATGAACAGGCCCATGGCCAGGGCGTAGCCGGGCCGCACCCGCGCGAGGCCGGCGAAATCGTCGAGCAACTCCCCCTGAATGCCCTCGCGGCGCATCAGGACGATGATGGCGAAGGCGCCCATGTTCATGAACAGATACACGGTCAGATACACCAGCACCCCGGCATACCCGTTCTCGTTGGCTGCAATCAGGCCGAGCATGGCGAAACCTACATGGCCGATCGTCGAATAGGCCAGCATGCGCTTGATGTTGCGCTGGGCGATGGCGGCCAGATTGCCGACGGCCATCGTCAGCACCGCCATCCACACCAGAATCGTCGTGTAGTCGCCCTGCAATGAGGGCAATGCTTCGGCGAACACACGGATGATGATGGCGAAACCGGCCACCTTGGGACCGATGGACATGAAGGCCGTGATCGGTGTCGGCGCCCCCTCGTAGGCATCCGGTGTCCACATGTGGAACGGGGCCACGGAGATTTTGAAGGCGAAGCCGGCCAAGAGCAGAACCAAGCCAAGCATGACGGGCATCCTCGCCTCACCGCCCGCATGCGCCAGCGTGCGACCGACGATGTTGAAATCGAAACTGCCTGTGATGCCATAAATGAAACTGATGCCATACAGGAGGATGCCGGAGGCCAGCGACCCCAGGATAAAGTACTTGAGGGCTGCTTCGGAAGAACGAAGCACGTCGCGCTGATAGCCGACCAACACATAGGTGCAAAGCGCCATCAGCTCCAGACCCAGGTACATGGTGATGAAATTTGGTGCCGAGGCCATCAGCATCATCCCCACCGTACTGAACAGCATCAGGGAGTAATATTCCCCGATATTGGTCTCACCCCGCATGTAATCCAGGCTCAATATGACCGCTAGAATCGTGCCACCATAGATGAGCAGCTTGGCGTAGGTGGCAAAGGAATCGAGCACGAAGAATCCGTAGAAAGCCGGTACGGACTGCGGGGACGCAAGTGCCAGGGTAAAGAGTGCTGCAGCCACGCATGTCAGAATCGCCGCATAGGCACTCCATTGCTTGCGCGCAGGCGGCAGGAAAAGATCCCCGAGAAGAACGACCATGGCCATGACGGCGACAAGGATCTCGGGGCCAAGCGGTAGGACATCCGGAAGCGGAAACGGGGGGGTTGCAGTCGTCATCATTTCATCCTCATCGCAAGGCCATCTGCGAAAGATGGGCCTGGGCCAGGGCGTGGGCGGAAGCGAGCTTGCCGGCCTGCACCTGCGCGATCAGGTGCGCCACCGAGGTGTGCATGACGTCCAGAACCGGCACGGGGTACACACCCAGCCAAACCACAAGCAGAATCAGCGGGGCAAAGAAGGCGAATTCGCGCACACTCATGTCCTTCAGGGCCTTGACCTCGTCTTTAACCAAATCGCCCATGATCACCCGTTTGTACATCCACAATGTGTAGCAGGCGGAGAGCACGACGCTCGTCGCCGCCAGCACGGCCACCCATTTCGTCGACAGCACCACCTCGTAAACCTGATCGGCGGAGAAAGTGCCGATCAGCACCATGATCTCGGCCACGAAGGACGAGGCTCCCGGCAGAGCCACGTTGGCCATGCAGAAAAGCATCGTCACGGCCGCGAACACAGGCATCACATTGGCCACGCCGCCGTAGGCCGCGATCTCGCGCGTGTGCATGCGGTCGTAGAGAACGCCGACACACAAGAACAGGGCGGAGGCGACAAAACCGTGGCTGATCATGCCGTAGATCGCGCCTTCCACGGCCTGCTGCGTGAACATGAACGTCCCGAGAGTCACGAATCCCATGTGGGCGATGGATGAATAGGCGATCAGGCGCTTCATGTCCGTCTGCATCATGGCCACGAGCGAGATGTAGACGATGGCGATGATCGAAAGCACCACCATCAAAGGCACGAAATACTGCGAAGCATCGGGACAGATCGGCAGCGAGAAGCGCAGGAACCCGTAGGCCCCCATCTTGAGCAGAATACCGGCCAAGATCACCGATCCCGCCGTCGGCGCCTCGGTGTGGGCATCGGGCAACCACGTATGCACAGGCCACATCGGCACCTTGACGGCAAAAGCCGCCAGAAGCGCGAGGAAGATCCAGGCCTGCCAGGTGAAATCGAATGGATAGCGCATCAACGCCTGGATCTCGAAGGTGTGGCCGGCCTTGAAGTACATGGCCAAAAGCGCGATCAGCATCAGCACCGAACCGGCCAGCGTATAGAGGAAGAACTTCAGCGTCGCATACACGCGGTTCTCACCGCCCCAGATGCCGATAATCAGGAACATCGGAATCAGCATCGCTTCCCAGAAGAAATAGAACAAGATGCCATCGAGGGAAGCAAAGACGCCAATCAGCGCCGTCTCCAAGACCAGGAAGGCGATCATGTATTCCTTCACCTGTTTCTGAATGCAGCGCCAGGCGGAGACGATGCAGACCACGGTCAGCAGGCTGGTGAGAAGAATAAACGGCATCGAAATGCCGTCCACACCCAAGTGGTAATTGACATGGAACGCTGAGATCCACGGATGGAATTCCTCGAACTGCATGTGCGCCGTGCCGGTATCGAAATAAAGCCACAGCGGCAGCGTGAGCAAGAAGTCGAGCAGCGCCACCGCCAGCGCCACCCAGCGCACAACCCTCTCGTTGCGTGCGAACAGCCAGATGCCCGCCGCCCCCACACTCGGCAGGAAGATGTCCCAGGTAAGGATCGGGAAATGGAGGACGTTGTTCAGGGTCGTTGCCATATCAACCCTTGAGTGCCAGATACGTCAGTGCCGCAAAGACACCGACGACCATGGCAAAGGCGTAATGGTAGACATAACCGGTCTGCAACGAGCGCATGCGGCCGACACCGCTCATGACGGCACCAAGCACCCCGCCGTGCAACACGCCGCGATCGATCGCGGCGAGATCGGCCTTCTGCCACAGAAAAGTCCCCAGGTTGCGGGCGGGCGTGATCAGCACCTTCCAGTTCATCTCGTCGAACCACCACTTGTTCACCAGGAAGCGATGAAGCCCCGGGAGAGCCGCTGCGAGTCGCGCGGGATACGGCGTTTCCTTGAAGTACATGAGACCCGCCAGCGCAATCCCGCCCAGCGCCAGCCAGAACGGGGCGTCCAAGAGGAAGTGATACCAAGGCTCGGACTCCTCGGCCAGCCTCATGAGGGGATTGTGTGCATCCAAAACGAAGATCGCGCCCTGAAAGTAACTGTTCGTCATCTCGGGACGGGTCATGCCCAGCACCTCCGCCCCCCACCAGCCGGAAAACAGGGCCCCGACGGCGAGAATGAGGAGTGGGACGGTCATGACCTTCGGCGATTCGTGCACATGCGGTTTGGTCTGCGCCGGCACGCGGTCGGAATTGTGGAAGGCCAGGAAAAACATGCGGAAGGTGTAGAAGGCGGTCATGAACACGCCCGTCAGCACCGAAAGATAGGCAAACGTGCTCACCCACCCCATGTGGCGCGCAGCCGCGGCCTCGATGATCATGTCCTTGGACCAGAAGCCGGCGAAGGGCGGCACTCCGCACAAGGCCAGGCCACCGATCAGCATCGTGACGTACGTGACGGGCATGGCCTTCCACAACTGCCCCATGCGTCGCAGATCCTGATCGGCCATGACGCCGTGAATCACGCTTCCGGCGGCCAGAAACAGAAGGGCTTTGAAGTAGGCATGCGTCATCAGATGGAAAATCCCCACCGAATAGGCCGAAACCCCGCAGGCGACAAACATGTAACCGAGTTGGGAACAGGTGGAATAGGCGATGACGCGCTTGATGTCGGTCTGCACGAGACCGATGGTGGCGCACAGCCAGGCCGTGATCGCCCCCACCACCGTGACCACGGCCAGCGCGGTCTCGGAGTATTCAAACATCGGCGAGCAACGGGCAACCATGAAGATGCCGGCCGTAACCATCGTCGCGGCGTGGATCAGGGCCGAGATTGGTGTCGGGCCCTCCATCGAATCCGGCAACCATACATGCAGGGGCACCTGCGCGCTCTTGCCCATGGCACCGATGAACAGGGCAATGCAGATGAAAGTAATGGCATTCATGTGCAGGCCCAGGAAATGCAGGCTGGAACCCTTTGCGGCAAACTGAGGCACGGCGGCGAAGACGTCCTTGTACTCGATGGAGCCGAAATAATACCACACGGCCAGAATACCGATGGCAAAGCCGAAGTCGCCGACCCGATTGACGATAAAGGCCTTCATCGCCGCGACATTGGCGGATTCGCGCTTGAACCAGAAACCGATCAACAGATAGGAGAACAATCCCACGGCCTCCCAGCCAAAGAACAGGGTGAAGAAGTTGTTGCCCATCACCAGCACCAGCATGGAAAAGGTGAACCCGGAGATGTAGGAGAAGAAGCGCGTATAACCGGGATCACCGTGCATGTAACCGATGGTGTAGACATGGATGCAGGCGGAGATGATGGCCACCGTCATCATCATGACAGCGGACAGGCGATCGATCATCATGCCCACCGGCACGACGAAGCGGTCGGAGAGCATCCAGGTCCAGAGGTTGCCGGAAAAGGTTGCACCGTGCAGCACTTGCACGAATACGTGCACGGAGAGCAGGGCCGCCGCCACGACGCCGGCGATGCACAAAAGATGCGAGACCCGCTCCTTCAGGGCCCAACCGAACAGTCCCACAACCAGCGCCGCCGCAAGGGGCAGGGCAGGAATCAGCAACAGTTCGGTCGTATTCAGCATGGCATGCTCCACTCCTCTAACCCGGATTTTTCATGGGATCGCGGATGGATGGCGCAGACATCGGTGATTGGTTATTCGTGATTGGTAATCGGGAAATCCACCAATCACCAATTTCCAATCACCATTCACCTCGGCCCGCAGTCCTTGCTTGCCGGCCCGCGCAGACAAGCCAGGCGCCGCGAAATGCAAGGCGTCAGCCTGCAAAAACCCATCCATTCCGATCCAACCCATTCAAGCTCCTCGATCTTTCCTGTTCCAGCGCATGGTCATCATGAAAATCCGGACTAGCCCTGCAACGTGTTGATGTCTTCGGCCTCGATCGAACGGCGGTTGCGATAGAAGGCCACCAGAATCGCCAGCCCCACCGCCACCTCGCTGGCGGCCACGGTCAGCACGAAGAAGATGAAGATCTGGCCGCCGATATCCTGCAGGAAATGGGAGAAGGCGACGAAATTGACGTTGACGGCGAGCAGGATCAGCTCGATGCACATCAGGAGGACGATCACGTTCTTGCGGTTCAGAAACAAGCCGATGACACCGATTGAGAACAGGCAGGCGGCAACGGCGAGATAGGAGGAAAGCGGAACCATCCCTACAACCTCACCTTGCGCAGGCGGTCCTCGGGACGGACACTCACCTGGCGAGAGATATTCTGATACTTGGCATCCTTGCGCGCCCGGAGCGTCAGCACCACCGCGCCTACCAGGGCCACGAGAAGGATCACGGCTGCCACCTCGAAACCGAGCAGATATCGGGTGTAGAGAACGTGCCCGATCTGTACCGTGTTGTTGATCTCCCCACCGGCGTGGCCGGGAGCAAGCCCCGATTTGGCGGTGAACACGCCGCTGCTGGCGGCGGCGACGATTTCGATGAACAACACCAGGGCGATGAATCCTCCCACGGGCAGGTAGTGCAGAAAGCCTTCCCGCAGGCTGACGTAGTTCACCTCGAGCATCATGACCACGAACATGAACAGCACCATGACGGCGCCGACATAGATCAGGATCAGGATGATGCCGAGAAATTCGGCATCGAGCAGAAAGAACAAACCGGAGGCGTTGAAGAAACAAAAGATCAGGAACATGACGGAATGCACGGTGTTGCGGGCGAGCACAACCCCCAAGGCGCCGATCACCGCCAGTCCCGCGAACAAATAGAAAAAGCCAAGTTCCAGCATCCGTTCTCCCCTCCCGACCTAACCGTCAGCGATAGCGCGCATCGGCTTCGATGTTGGCCGCGATCTGGCGCTCGTAACGGTCACCCACCTTGAGCAGCATATCCTTGGTGTAATACAGCTCCGCATGCGTTTCGGTGGCAAATTCGAACACCTGCGTCTCCACAATGGCATCCACCGGGCATGCCTCCTGGCACAGGCCGCAGTAAATGCATTTGGTCATATCGATATCGTAACGTGTGGTGCGGCGGGTGCCATCCTGCCGCTCCTCGGACTCGATGGTGATCGCCAGCGCCGGGCATACCACCTCGCACAGCTTGCAGGCGATGCAGCGCTCCTCGCCGGATGGATAGCGGCGCAGCGCGTGCAGACCGCGGAAGCGTGGAGACAGCGGCGTACGCTCTTCCGGGTATTCGATGGTGATTTTCTTCCGGAACAGATACTTGCCCGTCAGCATCAAGCCCCGGAAAAGCTCGGTGAGCAACCACGTCCGGGCCGCGCGCTGCAACACCTTCATGCCGCACCCCCCGGGCGCCAGAAGGAAATGATTGCGGACAGTCCCGGTGTGTAGATGGCGACGCCGATCACCGCGATCCAGGCCAGCGTCAGCGGCAGAAACACCTTCCATCCCAGGCGCATCAACTGATCGTAACGGTAGCGCGGGAAGGTGGCCCGGAACCAGATGAACATAAACAGGAAGAAGGCCGTCTTGGCGAGCAACCAGACTGTTCCGGGGATGAAGTCCAGGAAGGGGAAGGGCGCATACCATCCGCCCAGAAACAGGATGGAGGTCATCAGACTGATCAGGATCATGGATGCGTATTCGGCCAGAGAGAAGGTGGCAAACCACATGCCGGAATATTCGACGAAGAAACCGGCCACCAACTCGGATTCACCCTCGGGCAGATCGAAGGGCGAGCGGTTCGTCTCCGCCACACCGGAGATGAAATAAACCAGGAACATCGGCAGCAGGGGAATGAAATACCAGTGCCAGAATCCCCCGGCCTGGGCGTGCACGATGGCCGCCAGGTTCAGGCTGCCGGAGAGCATCAGCACACAGACGATGGCAAAACCCATCGACACTTCGTAGGAAACCATCTGGCAGGTGGAGCGAATGGCGCCCAGAAAGGCATACTTGGAGTTGGAGGCCCAGCCGGCCATCAGGATACCGTAGATGCTGAGGCTCGAGACCGCCATCACGTACAACACACCGATGTTCAGGTTGGAGATGGCCATGACGTGCGCCGTCTTCCACACACCGCCCAGGGTGGTCTCACCGAAAGGCACCACGGCATAGGCCACAAGGGCCGGCACCAGGGACATGACGGGTGCGGCCACGAACAAAAACCTGTTGGCCGTGGCCGGAATGATCGTTTCCTTCAAGAACAGCTTCAGTCCGTCCGCGATCGGCTGCAACAGGCCGGCCCATCCAACACGGTTGCAGCCCTTGCGCACCTGCATCCAGCCGATGATGCGGCGTTCGGCGTAGGTGGTGTAGGCCACGGACAGGGCCACAGGGACGGCGATGGCCAACACCTCCAGGGCCCAGATACCGGCGGTCTTTCCTGTCTCAATCCAGCTCATGCCCCATCCCCACGCAAATCCACGCTCACCACACTGGAGAGATCGCCGGCAACCCCCCGTTTGGCCACAAACAGCACGCCCGGCGACACATCCTCGCGGATGCCGATCTCGAATCGCTCCTCCCCCCCATCCGAGACCACTGCAAGCGTGCCGGATTGCAGTCCAAGATCCTGCAGGGTCTTGGGATGCACGAGCACGTCGTCGAGTTTGTGCAGCTGCCCGGCTTCAGACAATAGGAGGCTGGCCCGTGCCCACATGCCTTCACGATACATCGAGTAACGACTGACCACATCCAGGCGCCTGGGGAAAAGTGCGGCTGCAGGCAGGTGGGCGGCCTTGACATTCCTCCGGGCCGGCATCATGAAGCGGTCCGTCTCCTCACTCTCCCAAGCCTTGGCCAGTGCCGGCAGAAAGCCTTTCACCTGCGCCCTCAGTTCCTCCATGTTCACGACGGGTACGTCCTCGCCGAAGGCCTGCACCAGACGCATCATCACCTTCCATAGCGGGCGTTCGAGACCCAGGGAGCGGATGGGGTTGGTGGCAACCCGAACGCGACCCTCCATGTTGATGAAGGTTCCTTCCACCTCGGCATAGGCCGCCGCCGGCAACATGACCTCGGCACGGGCACTGATCTTGCCGGCGATGGCACCCACCTGCACCAGGGGCACCGCTTCCAGGGCCGCCCTCGCCTGCGCCGGGAAGAGCCCGTCCCCGACCGGATCGCTGCCGATGAGCAGGATGGCGTCGAGGGCATGATTCGTCGCCGCCTCGAAGATCTCCCCCGCCGAGGCACGCACACCCTCGAACACGGCCGAGAGCGCCTGGGCGTTCATGCCCTCGGGAATCAGGTTGCGGCCGTCGTTCTCCGCTTCGGCATGACCGCAGCCGCGCATCAACAGATCGAGACCATGGATCAGCGCCGCCGCATCCGGATGGCCACGGATTTCCTCGCCGACGAGCAATGAACAGGAATCCGCTATCAAGGCATCGCCCAACAGCTTGCCGGCCTCATGACGCTCCGGCACCGCCGCCATCCATTTTTCCATCCCCGCCGCCGTTCTCCCCAGATCCATCACCTGCTGCATGGCGCGGGCGATCACCGCCGCCCAATCGCGGGGACGGATCAGGGCCTCGCGCTGCGATTGCAATTCCGCATTGGTGCGGTAGTTCATACTGCCGATGCGCGTGATGGCCTTTCCGCGGCGGGCACGGCGGCGCAGGCGCTGCATGACGAGCGGCAGACGCTGGCGCAGGTCGCAACCGAGGATCACTACCTCGTCCGCATCCTCGATCTGCTGCGTCGTCTGGGCAAAGCCCTCCTCGAAGGCAAAGGGACGCATATCCCGGCGATGCAGATCGAAGGCCACGCGGGCATGGGGGAACAGGGCATCGCGCATGACGCGGATGGCCGTGATGCCCTCCACACTCCAATCCGGGGAAATCACGATCCCCACACGCTTGCCGGCCAGCAACTCTTTGGCCCGGGCCACGGCCTCGTCCCAGTCCACCTCCACCATTTCGGACCCCTCGCGCAACATGGGGGTGAGGATGCGCGCATCCGAGCGGAAGGCATCGTAGACGTAGCGGCCGCGGTCGCACAACCACGGCTCCGGACTGCCCCGGACCGTCTGGATGCGGATCACCTCGTCATTGCGCGACTCGATGTGGATGTCGCAGCCCTGCGGGCATTGGGTGCAAGTGGATTTGTGGCGGATCAATTCCCACGGACGGGCGACATCGTGCGACGGCTTGTCCAGCAGCGCACCGACCGGGCACACATCGGCCAGGTTGCCGGAGAGTTCGGAACTTAGGCAGCGGTCCACGATGGCGGCGATGCTCATGCGATCGCCGCGGTTCAGCACCCCCATATCCCCGGTGCCGGCGATCTCGTCGGCAAAACGCACGCAGCGGGTGCAATGGATGCACCGAGTCATGCAGGTAACGATGAAGGGACCCAGATCGTAATCGATGGCGGCACGCTTGTTCTCGGCGTAACGGCCGCGATCGGGCCCGTATTCCATGGCATAGTCCTGCAACTTGCACATGCCGCCCTGGTCGCACACCGGGCAGTCGAGGGGATGATTGATGAGCAGGTACTCCATCACCATCCTATGGTCCTCCCGGATGGCCTCGGTGTCCGTGTACACCTTCATGCCCTCGGCCACGGGCGTACAGCAGGAGGCGGCCGGCTTCTTCCAGCCCTCGATTTCCACCAGGCACATGCGGCAGTTCGCCGCCACCGAAAGCTCGGGATGATAGCAAAAGTAAGGCACGTTGATGTCGTGCTGGCGGCAGGCCTCCAGGATGCTGGTGCCGGGTGCGACGGTGATCTCCCGGTCGTTGATGAAAAGCGTCGTCACGCCGCCTCCTCCATCATGCGGGCACGCAGCTCCTCGGGAAACATGCGCACCACGGACAGAATGGGAGCAGCGGCTCCGTCGGCCAGGGCGCAGATCGTGCGCCCGGCCATGTGAGTGGCCGCATCCTCGAGCACCTCAAGGTCATCGGCCTTGCCCTCCCCGCGCAGCAGCCGTGCCATGACCCGATCCAGCCAGCCGGTTCCCTCCCGACAGGGCGAGCATTGGCCACAGGATTCGTGTGCATAGAAGTGAATCAGGCGCTTGGCGACGGCCACCACATCCGCCGTTTCGTCCATGACGATGACGGCGCCGGAGCCGAGCATCGACCCGGCCTTCATCAGATCGTCGAAGGTGAGCGGAACATCGTATTGATCCGGGCTGAGCCAGAACGAGGAGGAGCCGCCCGGTATGATGGCCTTGGGTGTGTCGCCGTGCTTGAGACCACCGCAATAATCCTCGATCAACGTGCGCAGCGGCGTCCCCAGGGGAACCTCATAATTTCCCGGTCGTTTGACATGGCCGGATACGGAGAAGATCTTCATGCCGGTGCTGTTCTGCACACCAATGGAGGCATGCCACTTGCCGCCATGCTCGAGGATGGCCGGAATCGTGGCCAGTGTCTCAACATTGTTGACCACGGTCGGGCAGCCGTAGAAGCCCTCCACGGCCGGAAACGGCGGCTTGAAGCGCGGTCGCCCGGGCTTGCCTTCCAGGGATTCGATCAGGGCCGTCTCCTCGCCGCAGATGTAGGCGCCGGCGCCGCGATGCACGGTGAGGTGCATGGAAAAATTCGTACCCAGGATGTCTTCCCCCAGGAGATTGGCCGCGTACGCCTCCTTAATCGCCGCATTCAGCACTTCGGCCTCATGCAGAAACTCGCCGCGGATGTAGATGTAGGCATCGTGAACATCGAGGGCGAAGCCGGCCATGATCATGCCTTCGATCAGCAGATGCGGATCGAAGCGCATGATGTCCCGGTCCTTGAAGGTGCCCGGCTCCCCTTCGTCGGCGTTGCACAAAAGATAGGTTGGCTTGCCCGTGTTGCGCGGCACAAAGGACCATTTGAGACCCGTCGGAAAGCCGGCACCGCCGCGGCCGCGAAGACCCGAAGCCTTGACCTCCTCGATGATCTTTTCGGGCGTGAAGTCATTGAGGACCGTGGGCAGGAAGGCATAGGCGCCGTGAGCCCGCGCCACCTCGAGCCGATGCTGATTCGGCACGCGGATACGGTCGAAGCAGATGGCCGTCACCGCCTTGGGGTCGCTCGGAATCATGCCCGTCCCTCCTCGCGCCGCAGCCGATCCACGAGCTCAGCGAGATGCTCCGTATCCACCCGCTCGTGGTAGATGTTGTTCACCTGCACCACCGGCGCACCAGCGCAGGCGCCGGCGCACTCCACTTCCGCAACCGTGAACAGGCCGTCCGGCGTCGTTCCGCCGACTTCGATCCCCAACATGTCGCACAGATGCCGCACCAACTCGCCCGCACCGTTCAGCATGCACGAGGCATTGGTGCATACCTCGAGCAGATACTTGCCGCAGGGTTGCTCGCGGAACATCGTATAGAAGGTCACCACCTCCCGCACGCGCATCGGATGCAGCCCCAGCAGATCGGCCACCATCCGCTGCACCTCCAGGGAGAGAAAGCCGAAATCCTGCTGCGCCATGTGCAGCACCGGCAACAGTGCCGAGCGTGGCGACGGATAGCGCTTGATCAAGGTCCGGATTTCCCGCATCCGCGCCTGGCTGAAGGTGGGTGGTTGCACGCTCACCGGTCGATGCTCCCGAACACGATGTCCTGGGTGCCGATGATGGCCACCACATCGGCGATCATGTGACCGCGGCACATGTAGTCGAGCGCCTCGAGATGGGCGTAATCCGGCGCCCGTACCTTGATGCGGTAGGGCTTGTTGGACCCGTCGGAGACGATGTAGACGCCCAATTCCCCTTTTGGTTGCTCCACGGCGGCGTAGGCCTCGCCGGCCGGCACATGGAAGCCCTCGGAAAAGTACTTGAAGTGATGGATCAGGGCCTCCATGTCCGTTTTCATCAGCTGCCGCGGAGGATTGACGAGCTTGTAGTCATCCACCTTGACGGGCCCCGGATGTTCGGATAACCAAGCCACGCATTGCTTGACGATTTCATTGGCCTGCCGCATTTCCTCCACGCGCACCAGATAACGATCGTAGCAGTCGCCGGTGGAACCGATCGGGATCTCGAATTCCAGCTTGTCGTACACTTCATAAGGCTGGGTCTTGCGCAGATCCCAGGCCACACCCGAGCCGCGCAACATCGGCCCGGTGAACCCCCAGGCCAGTGCCGCATCCTTGTCGACGACGGCGATATCGACCGTGCGTTGCTTCCAGATGCGATTTTCCGTGAGCAGCGTCTCGTATTCGTCCACATAGCCGGGAAAGCGCTCCGTGAAGTCGGCGATCCTCTCCAGCAGTCCATCCGGGAGGTCCCTCGCCACACCACCGGGGCGGAAGTAGGCCGCGTGCATGCGGGCACCGCTGACGGCCTCGTAAAAGTCGAAGATGGATTCGCGCTCGCGGAAGCAATACAGGAAAACGGTCATGGCGCCGATATCCAGTGCATGCGCCCCCAGCCACAGACAATGATTGAGGATGCGGGTCAGCTCCGCGAACATGACGCGGATGTATTGTGCTCGCTCCGGCGGCGTGAGGCCGAGCAACTTTTCGACGGCCAGCACATAGGCGTGCTCATTGGCCATCATCGAGACGTAGTCGAAGCGGTCGAAATAGGGAAGGTTCTGGAGATAGGTCTTGTATTCGAAGAGCTTCTCCGTGCCCCGATGCAACAGACCGATATGCGGCTCGGCGCGCTCCACCACTTCGCCGTCCAACTCCAAGACCAAGCGCAGAACGCCGTGGGCGCTCGGATGCTGGGGGCCGAAATTCAAGGTATAGTTCTGAATCTCAGCCACGATCCACCCCCGGCCATGTCTTCTCCACCAACACGCGGTTTTCCAGCTTGTTCGGACGATAGACGCAACGCCATTGGGTGTCGTCGAAGAAGAGCTCCACGCGTCCGGTGAGCGGGAAATCCTTGCGCAGGGGGTGACCCTCGAAGCCGTAGTCAGTCAGAATCCGACGCAGATCCGGATGATTGACGAACAGAATGCCGAAAAGATCGAAGGCCTCGCGTTCAAACCAGTTCGCCGTCGGCCAAACTTCGGTCACCGATCCCACAAGCTCGCGCTCGCGCACCGGCACCTTCAGTCGCAGGCGCTTGTTTTTGCTCACGGACAACAGGTGGTAGACGACGAGAAAGCGCGGCTCGTCCTGCGCATGCTCGGGATGGTCGGACATGTCCACGCCGCAGAGATCCATCAACTGTTCGTACGCGTGCTCCTGCTTGAGAAAATGGCAGGCCTCGACGATGACCTCCCGATCGAGGGTTACCGTCGGCATGTCGAGTCCGTCTTTGACTTCGAGAATGTGATCCCCGAAGCGATCACGCAGGGACTCCGTCTCGGCCGGCGGGCTCTTGGACGCCAAAGCTGCTTCCTCGCTCATCGCCGGCTACCGCGCGATCGTATTGGTGCGCTTGATTTTTTCCTGCAACTGGATCACACCATAGAGCAGGGC
>CAZHOU010000026.1:0-14638 GCA_964534165.1 uncultured Zetaproteobacteria bacterium | reverse complement strand
CTTCGAGCATTTCTACGGCCAACAAAAACTGTAAACAACGCTGGGATCTCTAACAGTTTACCCTTTGCGTTCTTTGCGATCTTTGCAAGACCATCTCTCGCCAAGACGGCAAGAAAACATGGAGTCTCTCGCCAAGACGCGAAGGGCGCCAAGAAAGAGCAATATCATGGTTTACCTTTTGCGCGCTTTGCACTCTTTGCGAGAGGCATGAATTTTCTCGCCAAGGGTGGCGAGATAATTCCAATCACCGATCACCGCCCTTAAGGCTTGCTTTTGATTCCCGGGGTGCTATAAATCGCCGCTAACAATTTGATGATCCGGCTTTATCAAGAGCAGTGGAGGGTGCAGGCCCTGCGAAGCTGCGGCAACCGGCCGGGAGGCGCAGATGCGCATCCATGGCGTCCGGTGCCAATGCCTGCCCCGTCCGGGAAGGATGGGGAGCGATGAAGCGCGGTTGTTTCCCGGTTCAATGCTGAACGTGTATACAACCTCGCTGATTCGAGCGGGGTTGTTTTTTATCCACGGCCCCTGCAAGAAAAGTTTCGCCGGATGGATGGAGAAGATGCGGTGAGCAAAGGGATTGTACGGGCGCTGAAGTGCCGGGAATGCGGACAGGAATACGAAGTCGCACCGGTGCATGTGTGCGAGTTCTGTTTCGGGCCCCTCGAGGTTGTGTACGACTACGAAAGGCTTGCGGGCCGTTTCACGCGCGAATTGATCGCCTCCCGCCCGCAGACGATGTGGCGCTATCGGGAGCTTCTGCCCATTGACGGTGAGCCGAGCGTCGGCGTGCAGAACGGATTCACTCCGCTTGTACGCGCTCGCAACCTGGAGGCGCGTCTTGGCGTATCCGAGCTGTACATCAAGAACGATTCCGTCTGTTCCCCGACCCTGTCGTTCAAGGATCGCGTCGTCTCCGTGGCCCTGTCCAAGGCGGTCGAGTTCGGCTACAAGATCGTGGCCTGCGCCTCGACCGGCAATCTCGCCGGCTCCGTGGCCGCCAATGCCGCCGCCGCGGGTCTCGCCTCGTACGTGTTCATTCCCCATGATCTGGAGCAGGGGAAAGTGCTGGGGGCCGCCGTTTACGGCGCCAGTGTCGTCGGCATCAAGGGCAATTACGACGATGTGAACCGCCTGTGCTCGGAGATCGCCGGCAAGTACGACTGGGCCTTCGTGAACGTGAATGTCCGTCCTTTCTATGCCGAGGGTTCCAAGACCCTGGGCTACGAGGTCATGGAGCAGCTCGGTTGGCGCGCCCCCCGGCACATCGTCACGCCGATGGCTTCCGGCTCCCTGTGCACGAAGATCCACAAGTCCATCCGTGAATTTGTGCGGCTGGGGCTGGTGGAGGATGCGGGCACGCGCATGTACGGCGCCCAGGCCTCGGGTTGCGCCCCGATCACCCGCTCGGTCAAGGAAGGCAGCGATCTGATCCGCCCGGTGAGGCCGCAGACGATCGCCAAATCGCTGGCCATCGGCAATCCCGCCGACGGCTATTACGCGAGCCGCGTGATCCGCGAGACCGGCGGCTGGGCCGAGGAGGTGGATGATGCGGAGATCATCGACGCCATGCGCCTGCTGGCGGAGTGCGAGGGTATCTTTACCGAGACCGCCGGTGGCGTCACGCTGGGCGTGGCCCGGAAGCTGATCGAACAGGGCCGCATCCCTAAGGATGAATCCATCGTCGTCTGCATCACCGGCAACGGTCTCAAGACCCAGGAGGCGATTCTCGGCAAGGTGGCGGCGCCGCGGATCATCGGCCCCACTCTGGATGAATTCGATGCCCTTGCGCGGGCCGATCAGGCTCGCATGGCGGCCTGACTCTTGGATAAATACTCGTGAAACAGGAGAGATTGATATGAGCGTGACCGTGAGAATACCGACTCCGCTGCGAAAGCTGACCGGCGGTGCCGACGAGGTGAGCGTGGAGGCGGCCAATGTCGGTGAATTGATCGAGAAACTGGAGGCCGCGCATCCGGGCCTCAAGGAGCGCCTGTGCGATGATGCCGGTGAGATCCGCCGCTTCGTCAACATCTATGTCAACGACGAGGATGTGCGTTTTCTTGAAGGCAAGGACACGAAACTTTCCGACGGCGACCAAGTATCGATCGTTCCGGCCATCGCAGGAGGCAGAGCTTGAAGCAACGCGTCTACCTGACCTTCACCAGGGACAATGTCCGCAAGCCGATCATCTGGAAGTTGGGGCACAAGTTCGACGTCGTCACCAACATCCGCACCGCCGAGGTCAAACAGGACATGGGCCTGGTGGGTCTGGAGCTGGAAGGGGATCAGGATACCGTCGAAAAGGCCTTGCGCTGGCTCGAATCCCAGGGTGTCAAGGTCGATCCCATCGAACAGAGCGTCATCGAAGGCTAACCCTAGATCCTTCGGGATGGGCCGTTTTTTTCTGGCCAAGGCATGAATAGAGGTGTAAAGTACAGTAAATTTATTGTTGTTAACATGTAACAACACTTAATGAGGTGTAAAATGAATGTTTTCGAGAATGTTGCCAAGACCGTCGGACGCACGCCGCTGGTGCGGTTGCAGCGCATGGGCGCCGGTCTACCGGCGGAACTCTTGTTGAAGCTGGAATTCTTCAACCCTCTCAATTCGGTCAAGGATCGCATCGGTCTGGCCATGATCGAGGCCGCCGAGGCCGACGGCCGCTTGCGGCCGGGGGGCGTGATCGTGGAGCCGACCAGCGGCAACACCGGCATCGCCCTGGCCTTCGTGGCCCGCGCCAAGGGCCATCGCTGCATCCTGACGATGCCCGAATCGATGAGCATCGAGCGGCGCAAGCTCTTGAAGTTGCTGGGCGCGGAACTGGTGCTGACGCCGGCGGAGAACGGCATGAAGGGGGCCATCGAGAAGGCAACCGAGATCGTCTCCCACACCGACGGTGCCTTCATGCCGCAGCAGTTCGACAATCCCGCCAATCCGGAGATCCATCGCCGCACCACGGCCGAGGAGATCTGGCGCGATACGGACGGCGAGGTGGATGCCATCGTCGCCGGTGTCGGCACCGGCGGCACGATCACCGGCGTCGCCGAGGTGATCAAATCCCGCAACCCGGATTTTCGCGCCATCGCCGTCGAGCCCGCGGATTCGCCGGTGATTTCCGGCGGCAAGCCGGGTCCGCACAAGATCCAGGGTATCGGCGCCGGCTTTATCCCGAAAAACCTGAACGTGGACATCCTGGACGGCGTCGAACAGGTGAGCAACGAAGAGGCTTTTGATACGGCGCGCAAGCTGGCCGCCACGGAAGGCGTCGCCGGTGGCATCTCCTCCGGCGCGGCCATGGCCGCGGCACTCAAGGTGGCCGCCCGCCCGGAGATGAAAGGCAAGCGGATCGTCGTCGTCATTCCCTCGATGGCCGAACGCTACATCTCCACGGACCTGTTCAAGGGCATCGAGGTGTGAAGCCGGGGATCGGTGCCGGAGTGCAGAGGATGTTCCACTGATCCCCGGCTTCTGAACCCCGATACGAATACGGAGTGTACGATGATGGATTTCACGGAAGAACAGATCGAGCGCTACTCGCGCCACATCATCCTGCCCGAGGTGGGCGGGGAGGGGCAGTCCAGACTGCTCGAATCCAGGGTGTTCATGATCGGGGCCGGCGGCCTGGGCTCACCGGTGGCCCTGTACCTGGCCGCCGCCGGCGTGGGCACGATCGGCATCGCCGATGCCGATGAGGTCGATCTGTCGAATCTGCAGCGACAGATCATCCACAACCAGGAGCGCATCGGCATGCCGAAGGTCGAGAGCGCCCGCGAGGCGATGCAAGCCCTGAACCCGGATGTGCGGGTGGTCACCTATCCCGAGCGCATCACGGAGGACAACGTGCGCGACATCATCCGCGACTACGATCTGGTCGTGGACGGGTGCGACAATTTCCCAACCCGGTTCCTCGTCAACGATGCCTGCTTCTTCGAGAGGAAGACGCTGGTGTCGGGCGCCATGTTCCGTTTCGAGGGGCAGGTGACGACGTTCAAGCCGCACGCCCACAGGGAAGGACCATGTTACCGCTGCCTCTATCCCGAACCGCCGCCGGCCGGGCTCGTGCCCAGCTGTTCCGAGGCCGGCATTCTCGGGGCCCTGGCCGGGGCGGTCGGCACGATTCAGGCCATCGAGGTGATCAAGGAGTTGCTCGGCATCGGCGACTCCCTGTCGGGCTACCTGATGACCTTCGATGCCCTGCGCATGGAATGGCGCAAGCTTGCGCTGCGCAAGGATCCGGCCTGCCCGCTGTGCAGCGAGAAACCCACATTGACGCATCTCGTGACCTACGAGCAGAGCTGCGCATTGCAGCGCGAGAAGGCGGCGTAGATCAGGACCAAGGAAAACAGGAGAGAGACAATGGCAGCCGTTGAACCGATCAATTTTGCATGCGAAGACGACATCGAGGAATACGAAGCGGGCCTGAAAGCCTATCTCGAGGGGCGCATGCCGGAGGAGCGTTTCACGCCCTTCCGGTTGCAGATGGGCATCTACGGCCAGCGCCAGGACGGCGTGCAGATGGTGCGCATGAAGCTACCGGGCGGGCGCCTGAATCCGGACCAGCTCGATGCAATCGCGGACATCGTCGACGAATACGCCGGCGCCCTGGGGGCTCCGAAGCTCGTGCACATCACCACCCGCCAGGACCTGCAGGCGCATTTCGTGCGTCTGAAGGACACGCCGGCCATCCTTCGCCGTCTGGCGGCCGTGGATGTCACGACGCGCGAGGCCTGCGGCAACACCGTGCGCAACGTCACCTCATGCTTTCTCTCCGGCGTGTGCCCGTCCGAATGCGCCAATGTCAACGTGCATGCACGGCGTTTCGCCGAGTTTTACCTGCGCCATCCGCTGACGCAGCAGTTTCCGCGCAAGTTCAAGGTGGCGTTTTCGGGCTGCGCCACCGATTGCGCGCTTTCCGGCATGCACGACATCGGATTCATCGCCAAGACCGTGGACGGCCGGCACGGCTTCGAGGTCTGGGCCGCCGGCGGGCTGTCCAGCCAGCCTGTTTCGGCTGTCAAGGTGGAGGAATTCATCGAAGAGAAGGATCTGCTGCTGGTCGGCGAGGCCCTGATGCGCATCCATTTTCGCTATTCCGACCGCAAGCGGCGGGCACGGGCGCGCATGAAATATGTGTTGATGAAACTCGGGGTTCAGGGCTTTCTCGATCTCTATCGGCGCGAGAAGGCGGCGGTGGAGAAGACCCATCTTTCGGACCCGGAGTATCCGCAGGCGGCCTGGCGTCGTCCCAGCGGCCCGTTCCCGTTCCATGGCGATCCGATCGTGGAGCAGCACGACGGAAGGAAAGCCGTGCTGCTCAACATCTTCCGCGGCGATTTGACACCGGCCCAATGCCACGCCGTGGCGGCGGCGACCCGGGCCGGAGGCAGCAACGAGATCCGTACCACGCCGGAACAAGGGTTGGTCCTCATCGGTATCGCGACCGCGGACGTACCCCGGGTACTTTCCATCCTCCAGGCCGCGGATATCACCACCGAGCATGCCCGCAGCCTGTCGGACGTGATCTGCTGCCCCGGAGTGGAGTCCTGCCGCCTGGCGATCACCAACTCCTACGGTCTTGCGGCCACGATCAAGCCAAGGCTTGCGCAGCTGAAGGAGGAGTTCCCCGAACTCGACTCCTTGCTGGTCAAGATTTCGGGCTGCCAGCACGCCTGCGGCCAGCATCATGTCGGGGATCTCGGTTTCCATGGCCTGGCCAAAAAGATCGCCGGCAAGGCCGTGCCGCATTACCAACTGCATGTGGGCGGTTCAGGCCGTGCCGGCGAGGCTTTCGGCTTCGTCAGCGATCCAGTGCCGGCCAAACGGGCACCCGAGGCGGGGATCGCCATTCTGCGCGCCTACCGGGAGGGACGGCGCGGCGGCGAGAGTGTTCACGATTGGGCGGCGCGCATCGGCAAGGAAGGCATCAATGCCGTCCTGGCGCCGTTCGCGGGCGAGGAAGGCGAGGTGGAAGGGCTGATCTACGATTGGAGCGAGAATCAGCCCTTCTCGACCAAGGACAACAAGCCGGGCGAGTGTGCCGCCGCCGTGGTCGGCATGACCGACGCCCTGGTGGCTGAGGCGCAATACGAGTTGCGTCTTGGGAACGCGCACCTGGACGCGATGTTCTGGGCCGAGGCGCTCGAGGGCTACAGGCAGGCGGCCGTTTCCGCCGCCCGCGCATTCCTCGTGCCCTTTGGCGAGGCGCCGGAGGAGGACGGCCAGGTGTTGCCGCTGCTTGCGCGACTGGCGGCCGAGGATGCCGAGGTGCAGAAGGCGTTGCAGGCCGTTCTCGAGGCTTTGATGCGCGTGAATATCGCCGATCCGGCGCCGGGGGTCACGCATCTGCGCGATACGGTGGCGCCGTTGGTTGAACTCGCCGGCCGCCGCTTTGCCCCGGTGCCGAAGGAGGAACGGTCGGAGAAGGAGACGGAACAACGGAAAGCGGAAACGGCGACGCTGGACTTGAGCGGCGTCGCTTGCCCGATGAATTTCGTCAAGACCAAGCTCAAGCTGGAGACCCTGCCGCCCGGGGCGCGCCTGGAGGTGATCCTGGATGACGGCGAGCCGATCGAGAACGTGCCCAAGTCGCTTGAGGAGCAGGGGCAGAAGGTGCTGAAACAGGAGCGTATCTCGGATACGCAATGGAAGATCCTGGTGGAGAAGGCGGTCTAGGTGTTCGAGAATCCGGGGCGCACCAAGCTGGCGCTGGTGACCTATGGGGTCGCCCTGCCGGCGGGCCTGCCGCACGCATCCCGATGGATCTCCCAGGCCAACGCCGTGGAGACGGTGCTCGACTTGCGCCTGCCCAGCGGCCATTTCGCCACCGTGCCGGTGGGCCAGCCCTTCACGGAGAAGAGCCCGATCACCCTGCATGCAACCGACGGTAGGGCCTGGCTCCGGCACGGTCGCAGCAAGCTGGCGGTCGAACTGTTGCCGGCGCCGCGCTATTACCACCGCCTGACACGCGGCGGGGCGCGCATGGGCAGCTTCTCCTCCCTGCACGACAAATTGTTGATTTTGCAGCCACTGATGGGTTGCGGTTTCTTTGCCCGTCCAGGCGAGGCCTGCGGCTATTGCCAGTACGATTCGATGCTCAACGCCCCCATTCCGCCGCTGCGGGATCCGCTGGAGTTGGTCGAGGTGGTGCGTGCGGCCCTGTCCGAGCGGGAAGTGGACACCGTGTATCTGTATAACGGCCATGTGCCCGGCGACCAGGCCGGTCTGGACCGACTGCTGCCGGTCGTCTCGCTTCTTCGGCGCCATCTCGGCCACCGTCAGATCGCGCTGGAAACCGTGGCGCCGCGGGACGTATCCATTCTCGACGATCTCTACGGTGCCGGCCTGGATGTGTTCATCTGCAATCTGGAGTTGTTCGACGAGGCGCGCTTCGCCGAGATCTGTCCCGGAAAGCAGGCCGAGGGCGGGCAGGAGGCGATCTGGCGCGCGCTCTCCCACGCCAAGTCGGTGTTCCGTGCCGGAGCCGTCGTCAGCCACCTGATCCTCGGCCTGGAGCCCCTGGAGACGACGATCGCCGGCATGGAAGCGCTGGTGAAACACGAGATCGTACCGCTTCTGGTGCCCTTCCGGCCGCTGCCGGGAACACCGCTTGCGCATGCGCCCGTGCCCGACCTCGATGAGGCCGAACGGGCCTTTCTGGCCCTCTACGACATCCTGGCGACCTCGGGTCTGCCTGCGCACCGCCTGCGGGATATGGGGAGGGTGCTGACGCCGATGGAGAGTCGTGCCCTGGTGGGAGGCGAGGTCTCCCTGCACGAGCGCCTGAGCTTGAGTCCGGTCGGACGCAAATTGGGGGGTTGGTTGGATGCGTTGCGGCGCAATCTGCGCGTGCAATACGCGGAGGAGAAGGGGAAGTAAGGATGCCCGTGGTCGTCGACACCCGTCCGATCCACGTGCTGCTTTTGCACCGCGGATGGCCCTTTGCAGCCCTCGCGCTCATCGCCGCCGCCGCCTGGTGGGCCGTGACACGGCAGGCGCCGGCGGGACTGAGCAGCAGCGGTTGGCATGCGCTGGTGATCTTCGGTGTATGCCTGCTGTTGTGGCTGACGCAGCTTCTGCCGCTGGCCGTGACGTCCATCCTGGGGCTGGCGCTGTTGCCGCTTTTGGGTGTGTTGCCGTCGGCGACCACCTACGCCATGTTCGGCAGTCCTTCCGTGTTCTTCATTCTCGGTGCCTTCATGCTCGCCGCCGGCGCCATCCGCACGGGGCTCTCCGAGCATCTGGCCCTGACCCTGTTGGCGCGTTTCGGTACCGGGCCGCGCCGCCTGCTGCTCGCCATGCTGGGCATTCCCGCCTGCATGGCCTTCTTCATGCCGGAGCATGCGGTGGCCGCAGTTTTTCTTCCGATCGCCTGGGAAGTTGTGCGCGGTCTCGATCTGCAGCCGGGGAACCGCTACGCCCAGAGCGTGTTTCTGGCCACGGCCTGGGGTGCGATCATTGGTGGCGTCGCCACCCTCCTCGGCGGTGCCCGCGGCCCGCTGGCGCTGGCCCTGGTGCAGGAGCTGACCGGCCACGCCTTTTCCTTTCTCGAATGGACCCTGGCGGCCCTGCCGGTGGTGGTGGCCATGCTTCTCGCGGCCGCGGCCTGGCTGCTCTACGCCACTCCCGCGGGCGATGTCGATGTCGCGGCGGTGCAGAGGCGGATCGAAAGGAGGCAGTTGGAGAACGGCGCCCTTGGCTGGCAGGGGCGGCTGATGGCCGTGCTGATGCTTCTGACCGTGGCCGCCTGGATTTTCTCCGGCCGCGATCTGGGCCTTGCCAGCATTGCCCTCGTCAGCGTCGTCTTCATGTTTTCGCTGCGCCTCGTTTCGTGGCGGGACGTGCAGAAGCACGTGAGCTGGGATGTGGTGTTGCTCTACGGCGGAGCCATCGCCATCGGCAAGGCCGTGGCCGTCAGTGGTGCCGGTGCCTGGGTGGCGGCGCAGCTTCTGCCTGCGGGGATGTCCGCCATGGGGCTTTTGCTGGCTCTCGTTGCCGTGACCCTGCTGCTCACGGAAGGGGTGAGCAATTCGGCCGCCGTGGCCATCATGCTGCCGGTGGCGATTCCACTGGCCCTGGCCTCGGACATCAATCCGGTCACGGTGGCCTTGGCCGTCGGCATCACGGCCGGCTTTGCCTTCATGCTGCCGGTGGGAACGCCACCGAACGCCATGATCTACAGCACCGGCTATGTCCGACCCGGCGCCATGCTGCGCTACGGCATCGTGATGTCCGTGGCGGCCTTTTCCCTGTTTGCCCTGACGGCTTGGTTGTGGTGGCCGCTGCTCGATCTCGGAGGGAACGGATGAGCCTGGAGGCCTTGATCGAGGGCACCGTGAAGCTTTTGCAGCGGGCCCGGAAGAAGCATGGCGAACGCCTGATCTATCCTTGCGCCCTGGGCTCGGAAGGGGTGGTGCAGATCGATCTGATCTGCAGGCATGTGCCCGGCATCCGCATCGTGACCCTGGACACCGGGCGTCTGCCGCAGGCCACCTATGAATTGATGGACCGGGTGCGCGAGCACTACGGGATCGATCTCGAGATCGTATTCCCGGACAGGGAGGAGGTTGAGGCCATGGTGCGTAAGCACGGCGTCAACCTCTTCTATCGCTCGGTGGAACTGCGCAAGCTGTGCTGCGAGGTGCGCAAGGTGCACCCCTTGCGGCGGGTGCTCGAGGGCATGGAAGCATGGATCACCGGCCGCCGCCGGGAGCAGTCGGAAAACCGTGCCGGCATCCAGCCGGTGGAACCCGATCCGGTCTTCGGCCTGATCAAGTACAATCCGATGCTGGAGTGGCACGAGGAGGACATCTGGCGATACATCCGCAAGTTTGAGGTGCCGTACAACCGCCTGCACGATGCCCACTATGTGTCCATCGGCTGCGAGTGCTGCACCCGCGCCATCACCGTCGGCGAGGATCCGCGCGCCGGGCGCTGGTGGTGGGAGAACGAGGACACGCTGGCCGAATGCGGCTTGCACGTGGGCTCGCTCAAGCCCGGTCCCGGAGAAGGCGAGGCGGGCGAAGGGATCTAAGGCGGACGATGGAAGACGGGAAACGGAGAGGCCCATGAGCAAATACAGGCTCACGCAATTGCAGGCGCTGGAGGCGGAATCCATCCACATCCTCCGCGAGGTGGTGGCCGAGTTCCGCAAGCCGGTGATGCTGTATTCGATCGGCAAGGATTCGAGCGTCATGGTGCACCTGGCGCGCAAGGCCTTTTACCCGGCGCCGCTTCCGTTCCCGCTGCTGCATGTCGACACCGGCTTCAAATTCCCGGAGATGTATGAATTCCGTGACCGCTTTGTCAGGGAGATCGGGGCCGAATTGATCGTCCATCGCAACGAGGAGGCGATCGCCCGGGGCATGAATCCGAAGGAATACGGCATCGCCCGTTGCTGCGGCGCCCTGAAGACGGAAGGGCTCCTGCAGGCGCTGGAACGCGGAGGCTTCGATGCCGCCTTCGGCGGTGCCCGGCGCGACGAGGAACGCAGCCGCGCCAAGGAGCGCGTGTTTTCGATCCGCGACGAATTCGGGCAGTGGGATCCGAAGAACCAACGTCCCGAGCTCTGGGACATCTACAACGGTCGCATTCATGAAGGCGAATCGGTGCGCGTCTTCCCGCTCTCGAACTGGACCGAAATGGACGTCTGGCTCTACATCCGGCAGGAGAGCATCCCCATCGTGCCGCTCTATTTCGCCAAGCTGCGGCCGATGGTGGAGCGGGGACCGCTGCTCATCCCCTACTACGAGGGGGTGGAGAAGCATCTGCTGGAAGGGGAGAAGCCGCGCCCGATCATGAGCCGCTTCCGCACGCTCGGTTGCATCCCCTGCACCGGCGCCGTGCGCTCGGAGGCGGCGACGATCGACGACATCATCGTTGAGGCGGCGGCGGCGCGCCGCAGCGAGCGCGAGACGCGCATCATCGACCATGGTGCCAACACGATGGAGGACAAGAAGAGGGAAGGATATTTTTAGGGATGGACGATCGGATAAAAGCCGGCTTCCGGGCCAGGTTGGGATGGATGCATCGATGACGGAGATCAATTTCAAGCTGAACGAAGAGATTCAACTGCTGCGACTGGCCGCGGTCGGTAGCGTGGACGACGGCAAATCGACGCTGATCGGGCGCCTGCTTGTGGACACCAAGGGCGCGTTCGAGGACCAGTTGCTCTCCGTCACCCGCAAGCGCGGTCCGGCTTCCGAGCCGGAGATCGATCTCGCGCTTTTGACCGACGGACTTGCAGCCGAGCGCGAGCAGGGGATCACCATCGATGTCGCCTATCGCTATTTCGCCACCCCAAAGCGCAAGTTCATCATGGCCGACTGCCCCGGTCATGAGCAGTACACGCGCAACATGGTCACCGGCGCCTCCACGGCCGCCGCCGCCATCATTCTGATCGATGCCCGCAACGGCGTGATGCCGCAGACCAAGCGACATTCGCACATCCTGAGCCTGCTCGGCGTACCGCACCTGATCGTGGCCATCAACAAGATGGACCTGGTGAATTACGACCCGCGCATCTTCGAGAAGATCCGTGCCGAGATGGTCGAGTATTGCGCCCGTCAGGGGGTCAAGGATCTGATCTGCATCCCGATCTCGGCCCTGCGTGGCGACATGGTCAGCGTTCGTGGCGAGCACATGCCCTGGTACGACGGTCCGACCTTGCTGGAGGCTCTGGAGGGGATCGAGGTCGGCGACCGTCTCGATGAATTGCCCTTTCGCCTGCCGGTGCAATACGTCAATCGGCCGCAGACGCCGGAGCTGCCGGACTTTCGCGGCTATTGCGGCCGCATCGCCTCCGGCATCGTACGCGCGGGCGACGAGGTGCTGGCGTTGCCGAGCGGACGCACCACGAGGGTGGAGGAAATCGTCACCTTCGACGGCCATCCTTCCGAGGCCTTCGCGCCGCAGAGCATCACGCTGACGCTTGCGGATGACATCGATATCTCCCGCGGCGACATGTTGGCGCACCCGGATACGGCGCCGGAGGTGCGCAAAGAGATCGAGGCCATGGTCTGCTGGCTCGGTGAGGAGCCGCTCACTCCGCGCAAGAAGTACCTCGTCAAGCACACGACGCATACCGTCCGGGCCCTGGTGACCGACATCGTCTTCCGCACCGACATCCATACTCTGGAACAGGGTCCGGCGAATGAACTGGCCGTGAACGAGATCGGCCGCATCCGCCTGAAGCTGGCACAGCCGCTGTATTGCGACCCCTATGCGGTCAACCGTGTTACCGGCAGTTTCATCCTGATCGATCCCTTCACCAACGGCACGGTCGGCGCCGGCATGATCTGCGATGGGCCATGAAAGACCCCAATTGGGGTGACTTGGGATGGGTTGGCCGCAACCGCACAGAGCCTGTTCTTTTTCCACGCAGGGAGACAACAAGAAATGAAAGGGTTTTCTTGGCGTCTTGTCGAGAAAAACCGGGTCTCTCGCAAAGAGCGCAAAGAACGCAAAGGCCGAGTCTTTCCATCTCCCGTCTTACATCTTTCATCTCCCGTCTCACATCTCACGTTTATTCCGCTCAGTCCTCCGCACTCAGTTCCCAGTCCTTCTCTTTCCCCTCAGTCCTCAGTCCTTTCCAGGGATCAGGGATCAGGAATCAGGGTTCAGAATTCCCAATTACCAATCACCGATCACCAATCACCGATTTTTCGTCTCACGTCTAACGTTTTTTCTCACGGCCATTTCACGATCGGTGGCAGCGACATCAGGATGGCTTCGGGATCGCCGCCGGTCTTCAATCCGAAGGCCGTGCCGCGGTCATAGAGCAGATTGAATTCGACGTAGCGCCCCCGCCGAACCAATTGAAACTCGCGCTCCTCCGCTGTGAAAGGCTCATGCATGCGCCGGCGCACGATCTCCGGATAGGTCTTGAGGAAGGCCTCGCCCACGGCCTGCACGAATTCGAAATCCCGATGCACATCCCCGGTATCGAGGTTGTCGAAAAAGATGCCGCCGGCGCCGCGGGGCTCTCCACGGTGGGGAAGAAAGAAGTAGCGGTCGCACCAGTCCTTGAACTTCGGGTAATAGTCGGGGTCGAAGCGCTCGCAGGCCTCTTTGAGGCGGGCATGGAAGAAGGAGACATCCTCCCGTGAAGGAAAGTAGGGGGTGAGATCGGTGCCGCCGCCAAACCAGGCACGCGAGGTTTCAATGCGGCGCAGATTCATGTGCACGGCCGGAACCTTTGGATTGCACATGTGTGCCACCAGGGAGATACCGCAGGCACGGAAGTGGCCGTCCTTTTCCGCCCCCGGAACCTGGGGGCGAAATTCCTGCGGCAGAACGCCGTGGACGCTGGAGAAGTTGACACCCACTTTTTCGAACACGCTGCCGCGCATCAGGGCCATGACCCCGCGACCGCCGCCCTGCCGCTGCCAGGGCTTGCGCTCGAAGGTGGCCGTATCCAGGCGTTCGAAAGCCGCGCAGATGCGGTCACGCAGGCCCTGGAAATAAGCCTCGGCATTTTGGAACAGATCGCTCATTTCTCTTCTTTCTCCACCTTCCATCCCGTGCCGCATGCACCCAGGAGCCGCAGGGGCAGTCCACCTTCCGCCCACAGTTCCTCGCCGCCACGGACACTGGCGATCGCAAGCAGGGCCATGCCGAAGAGGCGGTCATCCGCATCCCGTGCCAGGGAGCGGATCGAACCGATGGGCGCGCTCGTGTACACAGGGCAGGGAAGCGGTGGCGCGAAATCCGGCGGCGCCTCGGGCATCTCGATCCGGTACAGTTTCTTGCGAATGCCCCCGCGCCAATGCATGCGACTGACGATTTCCTGCCCCACGTAGCAGCCCTTGTCGAAACAGACCCCCTCCGTTTCGATCAGGTTGGCGTTCAGGGGATGGATGGAGTGATCCCACTCGACGCCGAACTGCGGCCGCCCGCGGATGATCCGCAGCGCCTCCACCGCCTCTTGCATCGAGTCCCGCACCTGCAAGCGGGAGCGCAGCCACCCTTGCGGGGCGATCACCCAAAAATTTTGCGGGTGCGCGCCCATGTGCAACACCGCAATCTCACCGCACGCATCTTTCGCCGCCGCCAGCCACGAGTCGACCGGTACGGGCAGTCCCCACTCGGTGAGGACGGTCGCCGCCCGCCGTCCCAGCACGGAGGCCACCGCGATATCCTCCAGGATACCGATCCGCAGGCGATAGCCCAGCGAGAAGCGGCGTAGGCGGGCGACGGCATCCGCGGCGACGACGGCGGGTGCGAGCAGGTAGAGGGCATTCCGGCCGTCTTCCAGAAGATAGAGTTCACTGACCGCCTTACCCTGCGGCGTCAGCACGCAGGCATGGATGCCCCGGTCCGGCTTCAGGCCGGCCATGTCCTGGGTGATCTGTCCCTGCAGATAGGTGCGCAGCCCTTCACCACTGGCCTTGACCACCCGCCAGTCGCGCCGCCAGGCCGGAAGATGGTCGTGTTCGAGGCGGACGGCAGCATCCCCGGTGAGGGTCGGGAGCCCGCCCGCCGCCGCCCCCGTGGTTCCGTCTTCCATTTTTTCACTCACCGAATTTCCTGCTCCCTGTATCCGGATACTTCGAGCCCGGTTGCGGCCACGTCTCTTCGCCCCTACCGACGCTGCCCACGAGCCACTCTGTGGTGATCCTGGTGGTCGCCGCAGCCATCA
>CAZHOU010000025.1:0-15077 GCA_964534165.1 uncultured Zetaproteobacteria bacterium | reverse complement strand
GGCGGGGCTGGAGGCAAAAGTCGCGTCGCGCCGCCATTTTGCCCAAATTCAGGAAGCGGTGGCGCATGTCCTCGATGTCCTGGAAGGGGAGGAGACGGGAGCCCGTGCTCTTTTGGCCTCCTGTTTGCACGAACTTTCGCGCGTGAGCGATTACAGCCGCATTGTCCGCGAGAACATCGATCTCTTGGGGCAGGCGGATGCAATTTTGGGGGAAACGACAACCGCTTTGCGGGCGTTGGCGGACGAGGCGTTCGATTCCGCTTCCTTGGCGGCCCTGGAATCACGTCTGCTGGATCTGCACGAGGCCATGCGCAGAAACCGCACCGACGAGTGCGGCCTGATGGCCCTGCAAGACGACCTCGAGGCCAGGATCAACCGCCTGGATACAGGGGCCTGGGATGAGGAGGCGCAGAAAAGGCGCATTCAGGAGGCCGCCTCCGGGTATGTCGCGACGGCGCGCAAATTGTCGGCGGCACGCAAGCAGGCGGCGAGGAGATTGCTGCAGGAGATGCGTCCGTTGCTCGAAGCCCTGGCCCTCGGCGGCATGCGCCTGCGTATCGATATCGACGCTTGTGAAGGGGATGAGAGCGCCTGGAGCGTGCATGGTTTTGATCGGATTTCCTGGCTTGCGGCGTCCAATCCGGGGGAGCCCTTTCGTGAACTGGCGGCCGTGGCTTCGGGCGGGGAGTTGTCCCGCCTGGTGCTGGCGCTCAAAGGGTGCGGCGCCTTTTCCGGTGCCGCCCGCATCGCCGTCTTCGATGAGATCGATGTGGGAATCGGCGGTGAGACGGCGTGGAGCGTGGGACGGCTGCTGGCAGACATGGGGCGTGAGAGGCAGGTGCTCGTGGTTTCACACCTGCCGCAGGTGGCGGCCTGTGCGGATCGGCAATGGCGTATCACCAAGCGGCGGAAAGGCAGCCGCACGGTCACCGAGGTGGCCCTCCTGAAGGATGAGGAACGGCGGGAAGAGATCGCCCGCATGTTGGGCGGAGCGGATCAGAAGAGCCGCGATCACGCCGGGCAAATGCTGGAGCGGGGCATGGGGGGGCTGTGAGCCGGCGGATCCGAATCCGCATGGCGGAAGTGAAGGATGTGGATGCAATGGCCTCGCTGCTGGCACCCTTCGCGGCCCAGCAAATCATTTTGCCGCGGTCGCGCGACGATATCTTTCAACATTTGCAGGAGTTTATGGTGGCGACGATCGACGATGGGATTGCGGGCACGGCCGCGGTTCACGTTTACGGTTCGAATCTCGCCGAAATCCGCTCCCTGGTTGTCGCCCCCGGACACCAGGGTCTGGGCATCGGCCGCTCCCTGGTGCAGGCCTGCGAGCGCTGGGGCGCGACCCTGGGCGTCGAGAGCATGTTCGCCTTGACCTATGCCCCCGATTTTTTCGTGCGTCTGGGGTACAGCGTGGTCCCCAAGGAAAGTCTGCCACACAAGATCTGGACGGTGTGCATCCACTGCCGGAAATTCACGCATTGCGATGAGATCGCGGTGAGCAAGAACCTTGCGGCCGCACCGGTCGAGCCCGTGCCGCTTGCTCCCGTCCTTGAGATCGAGACGGAATAAGCCGGATTTTTCACAAGAGCATGCGGCGATCGGGGACCGAGGACTGGGAAAGAACGTGAGACGTGACAAGAGGAAAGGAGGAAGATCAAACGTCTTGCATCTTACGACCGGGTTTGGGGATGGAGGGGCGGAAGATGGTTTCTCCACGCTCATTGCTCAGGGCTGTGAGCCCGCCGATACGGAGTCTGGTTTCTTCAGGTCCCGGGTCAGTTCCCGTAATTCCTCCTCTTCGAGTGTTTCGCGCTCCAGCAAAACCCTGGCGGCTTTCTCCAGAATGGGTCGGTTGGCGGCGAGGATGGCGGTAGCACGCGCAAACTGTGTCCCGATCAGTTCGCGCACGGCGCGGTCGATTTGTTGCGCCGTGTTCTCGCTGACCTTGCATCCGCCCATCGGCACCTCGCTGGACTTTCCCAGGAAACCCGGTTGTGAGGAATCGTAGACGACGTAGCCGAGATCCTCGTCCATGCCGTAGCGGGTGATCATGTCGCGGGCGATGTCGGTGGCCTTGGCGAGGTCGTCGGCCGCCCCCGTCGACAAATGATCGAAGATGAGCTTCTCGGCTGCGCGCCCTCCCAAAAGCACGGCGATCTTGTTTTCCAGTTCCTCGCGTGTCATCAGATAACGGTCCTCGGTCGGCCGTTGAATGGTGTAGCCGAGGGCACCGATGCCGCGTGGAATGATCGATACCTTGTGCACGGGATCCGTGCCCGGCAGGGCCATGGCGGTGAGGGCGTGGCCCATTTCATGATGGGCGACGATTTCCCTCTCGCGAGGATTCAGCATGCGGTTCTTTTTCTCCAACCCGGCGACGATGCGTTCGATCGCCTGCGTGAAATCCTCCAGAGTCACCGCTTCGGCCTTTCTACGGGTGGCGAGGAGCGCCGCCTCATTGACCAGGTTTTCAAGATCGGCGCCGGAAAAGCCGGTGGTCAAAGCGGCCACCTTGTCGACATCCACACTCTCGGCCACCTTGATACGTTTCATGTGCACCTTGAGGATGGCGCTGCGGCCGGATTTGTCCGGGCGGTCCACGAGAATCTGGCGGTCAAAGCGTCCGGCCCGCAAGAGCGCCGGGTCGAGAATCTCCGGCCGGTTGGTCGCCGCCAGAATGATGGTACCGGTGGATGAATCGAAACCGTCCATTTCCACCAGCAACTGGTTCAAGGTCTGTTCGCGTTCGTCGTGGCCGCCGAACGGCGCCCCGGCCATGCGCGCCCTTCCCAGTGCATCCAACTCGTCGATGAAGATGATCGAGGGGGCGGCCTTGCGCGCCTGCTCGAACAAATCGCGAACACGGGCGGCGCCGACACCGACGAACATTTCCACAAACTCGGAACCGGAGATGGAGAAGAAGGGGACACCGGCCTCGCCGGCGACGGCCTTGGCCAGCAGTGTCTTGCCCGTTCCCGGCGGACCGACCAGGAGCACGCCCTTGGGGATACGGGCTCCCAGGCGTCCGTATTGGCGCGGATCTTTCAGGAACTCGACGACCTCCTGCAGTTCCTGCTTGGCTTCATCCACACCCGCCACGTCATCGAAAGTGACACCGGTGTTTTTCTCCACGTACACCTTCGCCCGGCTCTTGCCGATGGAGACAAAGCCACCCCCCATGCCCTGTTTTTCGGCCAGGCGACGGATGAGAAAGAGCCAGATGCCGAAGAAGATCAGGGTTGGGGCCAGCCATGACATCAAGGTTTCCAACAAATGGCTTTCGACGACGCGGGAGTAGGTGACGCCGAACTTGTCCAGATACGCCGCCAGATCGGGCTCCACCTTGGCCGCCACGATGGTCCGAACGCGCTGATTTTCATCCTTCAAGCGGCCGCTGATGTAGCGGTCTCCGATCACCACTTCGCTGATCCGTCCTTCCTTCAGGTATTTTTCAAACTGACTGAAGGGAACGGTACGGGTGGCGGTCATCGTGGTGAAGAGCCACTGTTGCAGCAGGAAGATGCCGAGGATGGCAAGCATGAAGTAGATGAAATGGATTTTCTGACCCTTGTTCATGATGCCTCCTTTCCTTCCTCCGGTTTATGATGCAATCGCACCTGCCTGCCGGATAACGAGGAAGTTTACTTTCTTCCGGCCGGAGCCGGTACGGAAAAGTGAAACTGTCCCCGCTTCCCCCAAGCCCGCCACGGCGGCTTCCGCAGCTACGCAATGATCCATTCGTGTCCTTGCGAGGGCGTAAGCCGAAGCCATCTCCGATCACCGGTATCCTGCCAGGGAGACTGCCCGGTAACGGGTGATGAGATGCTTTCGCTTCCAAGACATGACCACGGCGATCCAATCACGAATCACTGATCACGACTTTTCAGCCCTAAGCCCTTCTCCCTCCATCCGTCAAGCCGCCCCTTTCAAACCATCGTTCATCATCAAACAACCCCGGCTCCATCCCAACATTCATGACTTCCCGCGTGGTGACTCATGAAATCTTCGGGTTAAGCGTTCACCACCCGCCGTGTGGAGGAAATGGCCTTTTCTTGCGGCCGCAGCCCGAGCCTGGCAAACAGGTTCCGGTCGGCTCCCATCTGCCTGTTGCCGGTGGTGAGCAGCTTGTCGCCGTAGAAGATCGAATTGGCTCCGGCCAGAAAACACAGCGCCTGCATCGCCTCGCTCATGGATTCCCTGCCGGCGGAGAGGCGTACCGTCGATGCGGGCATCGTGATGCGGGCGACGGCGATCGTGCGCACGAATTCGAATGGATCCAGCTCCCCGCTGTGGTCCAGCGGTGTGCCCGCCACCTTGACCAGAAGGTTGATCGGAACCGATTCGGGATGGGGATCCATTCGCGCCAATTGTGCCAGCAGCCCGGCCCGATGCCGGCGAGATTCGCCCATGCCGATGATGCCGCCGCAGCAGATGCGTAGGCCTGCAGAACGGACATTGCGCAATGTATCCAGGCGCTCGTCGTATGCATGGGTGGAAACGATGCGGGAGTAGAAATCGGGGTCCGTGTCCAGATTGTGGTTGTAATAATCAAGACCCGCTTCCTTCAGCCGGAAGGCCTGTTCGCGATCCACCATTCCCAGTGTGGCACAGGTTTCCAGGCCCAACGCCTTGACGGCACGGATGAGTTCCAGCACGGACTCGAAGGCCCGTCCCTTGGGAGCGCGCCAGGCGGCACCCATGCAGAAGCGTGTGGCGCCGCCGGCCTTGGCTTCCCGTGCCGCAGCCAGGACTTCTTCTTTTTGCATCAAGGGGGTCGGTTTTGTGCCCGTGGTGGAATGCACGCTTTGCGCACAGTATTTGCAATCCTCCGGGCAGCCGCCGGTCTTGATGGACAGCAGGGTGGACAGCTGCACTTCGTTGGCGTCGAAGTGGCAGCGATGGGCCTGCTGGGCGCGGAACAGTAGGTCATTGAACGGAAGCGCGAACAATTGCTCGATTTCGTCGATACTCCAGTCATGGCGCATGGCAGGTGCCTCCACAAGAAAATGGATGGGTCAGGATAGCCACGCAAGCCTCGTGGTGCAAAACGCTGGCCAGGGTTGAAGTCATGATCCGATTCGATCCCCCTCAGGATGATAATGCAGTCGCCGCAGGTGCTTCCTGACTGGCAGAATATGATTGAGACTCATGGACAGGGAGTCGAATCCCATGTTCATCAGCCGTTCGGTCCACTCAATATCGGCGGCAAGCTCACCGCAGATGGCGATCGGGATGCCGGCCTTTTTCGCCGCCCGGGATGTGTCGCGCAGCATCCTCTCCACGGCTTTCGGAGCAGCCTCATGCAGGTAGGCGACTTCCTCGTCGGCGCGGTCTGCGGCCATCGTGTATTGGACCAGATCGTTGGTTCCGACAGAGAAAAAATCACAGATCTTCGCAAGATCCTCTGCGAGAATGACGGCGGCGGGAACTTCGATCATCGTTCCCAGGGGCGGAAGGTCCTTGATGCCCAGTTCGGCCGCACATTCCTCCATGATCCTGCGTACTTCGAGCACTTCTTCAGGGTAGCTGACCATCGGAATCAGGATCTGCGCCTCCCCCGCCTCGGACGCGCGCAGAAGGGCGCGCAGCTGCGAGCGCAGGACATCCGTGTGGCGCAACAGAAGTCGCACGCCGCGCAGTCCGAGCGCCGGGTTCGGGCCGCTGGCGCTATGCCCGGTGATCTGCCTGAAAAGAATGGGTTTTTCACCCCCAATGTCCAGCAGGCGGAAAGTGACCGGCAGGCCCTTCATGCCTTTGAGAACGGTGGAATAGTGGGCATACTGAACTTCCTCGTCTGGAAAATCGTCGCTGTCGGAAAGCAAGAATTCAGTGCGGTACAGTCCCACGCCCTCGGCCCCCAACTCAAGCGCCAGCGGCACCTCGTCGTCCACCTCCAGATTGGCCATCAACTTGACGATATGGCCGTCGGCACTCCGGGACGGTTGCTGCGCGTAAATGCGCAAATCCTCCCGGTGGGCGCTGATGCCCTGGATAAAATGCCGATATTCGGCAAGCTCTTCCGCATCCGGATTGCTGATCCACAGGCCGTGTTCTCCATCAAGGATGATTGGATCGCCGTCTTGCACCAGATTCGTGACATCGTCGGCGCCCATCAGTCCCGGCAGCCCGAGGCCGCGGGCGATGATGATGCTGTGGCTGTTGGCGCCGCCCTGGGCGGCGATGAAGCCAGCGATGCCGTGGCGCCAGAGGCGCATGATTTGCAATGGCGTGAAATCTTCGCCGATCAGGATGACCGGTTCCCCGTTCTCCGGCCGCGGGGGCTTGTCCGCGCAGCCAAGCAAGTGATGCAGGATGCGCATGCCCACCTGTTCGATATCCGCTTTCCGGGCCCGAAGGTAGGTGTCGTCGATGTGTTCGAACACGGCCACGATGGCATCGATCTGCTGTCGCAGCGCCCATTCGGCGTTGATGTGCTCGGCCTCGATACGCTCCCTGACCTTCTGCGAAAGATCCGGATCCAGCAACATCAGGCGCTGGGCGTCGAGGATATGCAGCGGCTCCTGGCTCTCCAGTTCCATCAGATGCAGGCGTTCGGCATCGACATCGGCCACCGAGGCCACGATGGCATCCTCCAGCCGCTCGATTTCGGCTTCGACCTCGCCGGCGGCAATGTGTTTTTTCACCACCGGCTGCTGGCCAGCCATCACTCTCTGCGCCCGGCCGATCACGATTCCCGGGCTACGGGCGGCGGCCAGTCCCCGCAGCGTTCGGCTGCTGCTCATTCAGCCTCTCCAAAGCGTTCGTTAATCAGCTGGACGATGGCCTTCATGGCCGCTTCCGCCTGCTTGCCCTCCGTGCGGATCGTGATCTGGGAACCCTTGCCCGCGGCCAGCATCATGATGCCCATGATGCTCTTGCCGTTGACTTCGATTCCGTCCTTGGAGAGATAGACATCGCAATCGTAGGCGCCGGCGGTCACCGCCAGCTTGGCCGAGGCCCGGGCGTGCAGGCCGAGCTTGTTCTGGATCGTCAGCGTGCGTTCAGGCATGAGGATGCTTCCGCTTGGCGAGCAGCTCGGTGGCCAGGTGCATGTGACGGCGGCCGGCATCGCGTACCTGTCGTGCCAAAAGATTCAGATCGGTCAACGTTTGCCGCAGCGTGGCCGCCTTGACCAGCATGGGAAGATTGAAGCCGGATATCACTTCCACCTTTCCCTCCTGGATGCAGGACAGGGCAAGATTGCAAGGGGTGCCGCCGAACATATCGGCAAATAGCAACACCCCGTCACCGGCATCACAACGCTTGATCAGGCGCTTAAGTTGTTCCCTTCCCGCGCCCAGGTCGGCTTGAATATCGGCGTTTTCGCCGATGCCCAGGGATGCCGTCAGCGCCTGCGGACCCAGGATGTGTTCGAGCGCGGCCAGCATGGCCTCGCCGATGTGCTCATGGGCGACGACAATCATGCCGATCAAGCGGATCCTCCACCGTCGCTTCTGGAGGTGCATTCCAGTTCCCGATGCCGGACGAAGGGGGTGCCCATGCCCTGATCCTGCATCCACGCCGCCAAGCGCTCCACCATGTAGACGGAACGGTGGCGTCCGCCGCTGCAGCCGATGGCCAACGTGAAATAGCGCTTGCGTTCCTGGCGCATGCGTTTCCAAACGAATCCAAGCCATTGTTGAAGGTGTTCAAGGGCTTCCCCGACCTCGGGTTGCCGCGCCAGAAAAGCGCGGACGGGGGCATCGCGGCCGGTGAGCGGCGCCAGATCCGGCTGGTAATGCGGATTGGGAAGAAAGCGGACATCGATGACGGTATCGGCGTTCGGCGGCAACCCGTTCTGGTAACTGAAGGAGACCAGTGTGACGAGGATGGTCGTTGCCGTACCCGCTGCATGATGGCGCTGCCAGAACGCTTCCACCATCTCGGAAAGGGCGTAGGGATTCAATGCCGTGGTGTCGAGAACCAGGTCCGCGGCCTCCCGTGCTTGCGAAAGTGCTTTTCGCTCGGCGGCGATCGCCTGCGGCAACTCGAGTTCCGGTGCGAAGGGGTGACGTCGGCGCAGTGTGGAATAGCGTTTGAGCAGCGTGTCGTCCTCGGCCTCGAGGAAGAGCAGTTGCCAGCGATCGCGGTGTTGCTTCCGCAGTCGCCGCAATTCCCTGTTCAATGTTTCCGGCTTGGCACTGCGCACATCGACGCAGACAGCCATCGGTTTTCCCTGCCTGCCGACCTCTTCGGCCCAGTCGGGAAGCAGGGCGATCGGCAGGTTGTCGGTGCAGAAGCATCCAAGGTCCTCCAGGGCATGCAGTGCCGTCGTTTTGCCGGCGCCGGAGAGACCCGTGACGATCAGGCCCACGGCATAGGGCGCAGCACCGGCGACATCAGCGGCCGCCCTTCTGGATACGGGCATGCAGCGCCTGGATGAATTCCTTGCTGCTGTCCACGCCCCGTTGCTTGAGCAGATGATTGCGGGCCGCGATCTCCACCAACACCGCCAGAGAGCGGCCGGGTCGGATCGGGATGCAAACCTTGGCGATACGGACACCGTTCAATTCCATCTCGCTTTCCTCGGTCAACACCCGTTCCTCGGCGGAGATGCGTTCCCATGGCACGATTTCGACGACCAAGCCGATCCGCTTGGTGTCCGTCAGCGATGCGGCTCCGAACAGGTCGCGGATGTTGAGGATGCCGAGGCCCCTTATTTCCATGTGGTAACGGAGCGCCTCCGGACTCTTCCCCACCAGCATATCCGGGCCTTCGCGCAACAGCTCGACCATGTCGTCGGCAATCAAGCGGTGCCCTCGGGTGATCAATTCCAATGCGATCTCGCTTTTGCCGATGCCGCTGGCCCCCAGCATGAGTACACCGAGGCCGAAGATGTCCATGTACACCCCATGCTGGTACACCCTGGGCGCCAAGCGGCGGGACAGATACAACATGGCATCGGTCATGAAATCGGAGGACTCCATCTCGGTGAGCAGAAGCGGAGTCCGGGTGCGTTCGGCGGCGCGGACAATGGCCTCGGGTGGGGTTTGGCCGCGGGTGACGATCACGGCCGCAAGCCCGAGATCGAACAAGGCATCGATGGCGGCCTGGCGCTCCTTTTCCGGCTGCAAGGCGAGATAGTCGAGGCCGGTCTTGCCGATCACCTGCAGAAGGTGGTTGTCGATGCCCTCCAGGAAACCGCACAGGGCGAACGACGGTTTCTGCAGCCGCGGGCGGTCGATGTAGCGCTCCAGATCCGCATCCTCGTTGTGGAGGCGCATCTTCAGCGCCGCCCCCTGTTCGTGGAGAAATTCCGCGATCGTGATACGGCTGCCCGGAGGTTTCATGCCGCCCTCTTCTCAGCGTCCACGGCAAACAGGGCCGAAATGGCCTCCGCGGTGGATGCTTGCATGATTGCACGCCGGATCGAGGCCTGCTGCAGGATACGCGCCAGATTGGCGAGCAGTTCCAGATGCGAACGATCCTCGTTCTCGGGCGCCAGAAGCAACACCACGATGTGGACGGACTTGCCGTCGATGGCATCGAAATCCACCCCGCTCGCATGTCGCGCCAGTGCCGTCACGGGGGCGTCCAGGTCCGGCAGGCGGCCGTGCGGGATGGCAACGCCATGACCGATGCCGGTGCTGCCGAGTTTTTCCCTTTCCATGACCACGGCCACGGCCTGATCGGGATCGATGGAGGGTAGCATGCCCACAATTTCGGCGATGATGGCGCTTTTGCTGCTGGCCTTCGAATCGAGCAAAACAGCATCGGGTGGGATCAGACTCTTTTTTTCGTTCATGACGGTTCGGGAGCAATCCATGCCAGCTTGCCGTCGTTGCGGCGGTAGAGCACATTCATCGTGTTGGTCTCCTGATTGGTGAAAACAAGGACGGGCTGCTGCGACGCCAACTCCAGCTGCATGACGGCCTCGTCCACGCTCATTGGTTTGGCCTCCATGTGCTCCATCTCCAGGATCTCCGGCAAGGAATCGGCCTCCAATTCCTCCTCGCCGGCATATGCGAGAACCCGCTGCGACACGCGGATGGGGGCGGGACCACCCTCCGGCGCCGCCTGATATTCGTGCAGTTTCGCCCGGTAACGTTTTAACTGCCGGTTAAGCTTGTCCACCACGCCGTCGATCGATGCGTACATCTCCTCGGTTTCGTGGCTGCCGTGGATCGTGATGCCGTTGGCATGGATCGTGATCTCGCAGCGCTGACGGAATTTTTCCACACTCAGCACCGCATGCACGTCGACAACACGGTCGAAGGAATGCTTCAAATGTTGAAGCTTGTCCATGACATATTGTTTCAGCGGTGGCGTCAGTTCGATGTGCCTGCCCGTAATGGATACTTGCATAGGCTATCTCCTTTCCTCCTTCTCCGGCCTCTTTCCGGCGGCCAGCCTGCGGCGGCGGCTGCTCGACGGCAGCCCCATGGCTTCCCGGTACTTGGCCACGGTTCTGCGGGCGATGTCGATGCCTTCGGCGTGCAGCCTTTCCGAGATCTCCTGGTCGGAGATCGGTTTGTGTGCGGGTTCGGCGGCGATCAGGGCCCGAATGCGTTGCTGCACGCGGCAGACGGAGATGGCCCCGCCGCCACGCAGAGGTAACCCGGCTGAGAAGAAACGCCGCAATTCGATCAGTCCCAGCGGTGTCTGGGCATATTTGCCGTTGGTTACGCGCGAAATCGTCGATTCATGCAGGCCCACGTCCGACGCCACATCCTGCAGGGTCAACGGTTTGAGTCCCAAGGGGCCGTATTCGAGGAAATCGCGCTGGCACGAGGCCAGGCACTTCCCGACCTTGAACAGGGTTTCACGCCTTTGCTCCATGGCATAAAGAAGCCACTTCGCTTCTCTGAGGGAATTGCGCATGAATTCCCGGTCGGCGCCCTGCCAGCGACGTCCCTGCCAGCGCCGGGAAAGGCGTAATCCATGCCAGTTGTAGACGGGGATCTCGATCTGGAATTCCCCTGTGCCCTGGCGGTGGAAGATGATTTCCGGACGCACATAGATGTCTTGCATGCCATGGGTGCCATGACCCGGGTACGGGTCCAGGCGGCGCAGGCGATGGCGGGCCATGGCCAGATCCTCGATGCCGCAACCGACTCGTGCCGCCAACTGCGCATCCGATTCGAAGAGGTGTTCGGGAAATTGCAGGAGCAGGCGCCGGGCCAGGGCTTCACAGGCATCGTTGCCGTCCAATTGCAGCAACAGGCATTCGACGACGTTGCGGGCGCCGATCCCGGCGGGTTCGAGTTGCTGCACGATGCTTTCAAGAACGCGGTTTACGGTCTCCACCCGGCAACGGAGATCGGCGGCGAGTTCAGCGGCATCGATCCGAAAATAGCCGTCGTCATCCAGGGAATCGATCACCGCCAGGGCCACGGTGCGATCCCGATCCGGCATCGGTTGCCTTCCCACCTGTTCGCGCAAGGATTGCAGAATGCTCGGTTGGGCTTCCCATTGTTGCCCCCGCATCTCGGTACCGTCGAAGCCGTTCGCGTGCGTATACATGGCTTCCCAGCGGTTGTCACCGAACTCCCGCTTCTCCTGCCACGGTTCGCCGTCGTCATGGATCGCGTGCGTCGACGTCTCCTGGGCCGGGCGTTCGTCCACTTCAAGCAGAGGATTGGACTGCAGGCAATCTTCGATGAAGGCGTCGAGTTCCACGGCATTCATGGCCAGGATCTTGAGACTCTGGGTGAGCTGGGGCGTGAGAGCGAGGCGCTGCCCCAACTGATGGCTTAGCTTGGGTTGCATCAAACCGCCTGCATGCCGCCGGGCAAGGCTTTCATGCCATCAAGGCGCATCGCCGGGAGAGTGAGGGCCATTGTTTTGGAATATATAGACCAAAGCGATGCGCCGTACAAGCGACGCCCCTTGCCGCCCGCCGTATGCGATCGGGAACGGGATGCGAATGCCATTGCGCTGCAAGGACCCTTGGATGGGGATGCCGGCATACAGCTGCCCTTCCCGGCTACAGGATGGCCAGGACGGATTCCGGGGGCCGGCCGAGGGCGGCCTTGCCGTTGCAGACGACGATGGGGCGCTCGATCAGAATCGGATGTGCCACCATGACGCGAATCATCTCGGCGGGACCAAGATTCCTGTCTTTGACGAACTCCCGGTACTCGGGTTCGCCCTTGCGCATCAGTTCCTCCGGTGTTTTGCCGAGCAGCTTCAGGAGCTTTTCCAGTTCGGCTTCGCTTGGCGGAGTCTTGAGGTACTCGATGACGCGCGGCTCGATGCCGCGCTCGCGCAGCAGGGCCAGGGTGGCGCGGGATTTCGAGCAGCGCGGATTGTGGTAGATGGTCACGTCCATGCTCCCTCCTTGTGCAGGCCATGTATCGGGCGCTTTACGATGGATTTCGGGCAACGATTTCCAGTGCCGCATAGCGCAACATCAGCCGCTTGACGCCCGCACGCCGGAACTGTACTGAAATCCGCGTGGCTTCGCCAATTCCCTCGACGCCGAGAACCACGCCTTCGCCGAAACTCGGATGCCGCACCCGCGCACCGATGGCGAGGGTGGAGGATGTGTCGATCGCAGCGCTTGGGGGTTGTGATTCCTCTTGCGCCAGCAGGGCGGACGGCAGCCGGGCGATGAAACGGCTGGGCAGCGGAAAGATCGTTTCCCCGAACAGGCGCCGGGTGCGCGCCGAAGTGAGAAGCAGGCGATTGCGCGCCCGGGTGATGCCGACGTACAGCAGACGGCGTTCCTCGCAGACGCCGGCCTCGCCTTCGTCCAATGCCCGCTGATGCGGCAACAGGCCTTCCTCCACCCCGGCGATGACGACCGTATCGAATTCGAGACCCTTGGCGCGATGGAGGCTCATCAGCACCACGCCCTCTTCGTCCCGTCCCTCGCGACCCGGCTCTTCACCGCTTTGCAGCAGCGCCGCGCGATCCATGAACTCGATGGGGGCGACCCCCTCGGCGCACGCCTGGGCGATGACATCCTGCAGGGCACGGATGTTTTCCAACCGCGATTCCGCCTCCAGTTGCCCCAGACCGGAGAGCGCGTCCAGGTAGCCGCTCGCTTCGAGCAGCTTGCCGAGACCGAGGTCGGAGGATGTCGAATCCGTCCTGCGGACCTCCTGCATGAGGCGGGCGAGCGGCACAAGCTTGCCCGCCGCCCCTGTAGCGCCATCGGCCAGGGTATCGAGCCAATCGGCGGCCCGCAGCCCGGAGGTGGAGAGCATTTCGGTGATCGCTTCTTGTCCCTTGGCGCCGATGCCGCGCCGGGGTTTGTTGCAGATGCGCAACAGATGCAGGGCATCCGCACAACGGTGCAGAAGCGCCCAGTAGGCGAGCGCGTCCTTGATCTCCATGCGCTCGAAGAAGCCGACGCCCCCCAGAACACGATAGGGAATGCCTTCCTCCCGCAGCACCTGCTCCAGTGGCAGCGACTGACGGCCGATGCGGTAGAGAACCGCCATTTCGCGCCATGGCAGGCCGTTGCAGTATCGATTCTTGAGAAAGCGGGCGATGCGTCGCGCCTCGTCGTATTCGTCCCGGCATTGCAGCCAGAACGGAGACGTTCCACCCGTGCGGGTGGGTTTGAGCCTCTTCTCGTGACGGTGTGGATTGGGGGCGATGACGGCGTTTGCCAGGGTCAGGATGGCACCCGTGGAGCGATAGTTCTCCTCCAGGCGATGCACGCCCGCGCCCGGCCACACGCGTTCGAAGTCCAGGATGTTTTGCACATCCGCCCCGCGCCATCCGTAGATGCTCTGATCGTCGTCGCCAACCACGGTGAGATTGCGATGTTCACGGCAAAGCAGCAGCAGCCATTGATGCTGTGCCGGATTGGTGTCCTGGTATTCATCCACCAACACATGCTCGAATTGGGCCCGCATGAGCGCCGCCGCCTCCTCATGCTCCCGCAGCAGGACGACGGTGTTGAGAATGAGGTCGGAGAAGTCCATGCGCTCCAGGCGTACGAGTTCGGCCTGGTAGACGTCGTACAAGGCGCGCAGGTCGATGCCGTTCCACTTCTCCTGCGGTGCCTGGGCGGGTGTCAGCGCCGCATGTTTGCAATGTTCGATCCATGCCAGCAGGTAACTCGGGTGCAGGCGGTCGGTGTCGATGTTCCGGGCTCTGAGCACGCGCTTGACCAAGGTCTTTTGGTCCTCGGCGTCGATCACCTGAAAGGATTTGGGGTAGCCGAGGACACCGGCATGACGGCGCAGGAAACGCAGGGACACGGCGTGAAAGGTGCCGGAAACCACGCCGCCTCCGTCGTCGCCGATCAAGGCCGACAGGCGTGCCTTGAGTTCGGCCGCGGCCTTGTTGGTGAAGGTCACGGCCAGGATGCGATGGGGAGGAATGCCGCGGACGGCGATCAGATGGCCGATACGGTGGATGATGGTGCGTGTCTTGCCGGAGCCGGCGCCGGCCAGGATGAGTTGCGGCCCTTCCCCCGCTCGGACGGCCGCCTGTTGCTGTGGATTCAGCGTCGTCATGAAGGACTCTGCTCGCCGTGCTTGATGATCAGCTTGTGATAGGTGGAGAACACGGCATTGCGCGAGAGAACCCCGAGAACCTTGCGGGGATTGTCCCTGGCCGTCACGGGGATCTGTTCGAAGATTTCGCGATCGAACATGCGAATGGCGGAGAGAAGGCTGTCGGCCTCGGAGATGGTGCGCACTTTTCTGTTGGCCACTTCCGCGGCCACGGCCACGTGATCCATGCTTGGATCGAGCAGCCATGGTTGCAGATCGGTGAAGGTGATGACCCCGATCATCTCCTCGTGCTCGTCCACGACGATCACGCAGCCCTTGCCGGAATCCACGTAGATGCGCTTCAATTCCGCCAGGGGGGTATGTTGCGGCACGATCGGTACCGCCTTCCACGGAATGCGGGTCACCTTGACCGACCGCATCCAGGATTGTTCCAGCCCCCAACTCGTCTCAATGCCACGTTCTTCCAGGGCCTCGGTGAACACCGATTCACGACCGAATGTCCGCTTGACCAGGGTGGCGACGATGCAGGCCGTCATCAGCGGCAGCATGATGTGGTAGTCGGCCGAGAGTTCGAACACCATCAGCATGATCGTGATCGGGGCCTGAAGGGCGGCGGCGGTCAGGGCGGCGGACGCGGTGGTCGCCAGGGCGGCGGCAGCG
>CAZHOU010000024.1:0-15260 GCA_964534165.1 uncultured Zetaproteobacteria bacterium | reverse complement strand
ACCTCGACCTTGACATCCTTCTTCTCGATGCCGGGCAATTCGGCCTGGACGACCAAGGCCTCATCGGTCTCGTAAATGTCGACCGACGGCGCCCATTGCTCGAATACCCGCATGCGACCGAACGGCTCCTCATCGAGAATGCGTGAAAGCCCGCGCTGCATCTCCTCGATCTCACGCCACGGAGACCATCTTACCAGAGTCATCGCTGCACCTCCTCGATTCGTTTTTTTGATTCGCGGCCCTTGCGCCGCTTGCATTTTTTATATGGGGTCCTTCCACCGCCGTTCAAGGGGGGTCATTCTCGGTCCTTCGAGCATTCCGATCGCGCGTCCTTCACGAATACCGGGATTCATGAGAGATAGCACGGAGTGCGTCCATCGTATTGTTTCTTCAGTATCTTTTATGAATGCACAAGATGTCATCAATCATGCCATCGGGCTGGAAAGCCGATGAATTCAAGCCATGCGCTGCCGCGAACTCATCCTTATCCACAGAGTCTGTGCAAAACTCAGGTCGCTTCGGTGGCACCGACCTTTTGCAGGCGTTGAATCTGATCGCGATACATCGCGGCGTCCTCGAAGCGCAGATCCGCGGCGGCTTCGAGCATGAGTCGTTCGAGTTCCGCCATGCGCGCCTTGCGTTCACGCTCGCTCATCCGCTCCGGTTCCGGTTCGGCCACCTCGGGGATATGGGTGTAATCCATCTCGTACACCGAACCCAGAATATCCTTGATCTGTTTGACGATGGTGCGTGGCGTGATTCCATGCCGGCGGTTGTAGTCCAGCTGTTTCCGACGTCGGCGTTCGGTTTCCCGGATGGCGCGACGCATCGAATCGGTGACGGTGTCGGCATAGAGGATCACACGCCCCTCGGCGTTGCGGGCGGCGCGGCCGATCGTCTGGATCAAGGAGCGTTCGGAACGCAGGAAGCCTTCCTTGTCGGCATCGAAGACGGCCACCAGCGCCACTTCCGGCAGATCCAGACCTTCGCGCAAGAGGTTGATGCCGACCAGAATATCGAATACCCCCAACCGCAGATCCCGCAGAATCTCCATTCTCTCCACCGTATCGATATCCGAATGCAGGTAACGTGCCTTCAAATTCAAGTCGTTCAAATATTCCGTCAGATCCTCGGCCATGCGTTTGGTGAGACAGGTGGCCAGAATGCGGTATCCCTTGTCGATCACTTCCCTGGCGGCGGAGACAAAGTCATCCACCTGGGTGGCGGCGGGACGGACCTCGACCTCGGGATCCACCAGACCCGTGGGACGAATCACCTGCTCGACGATCTCGCCGCCGCATCGTTCCAGTTCATAGGGACCGGGCGTGGCCGAGACATAGATCGTTTGCGGCACCTTGGCCTCGAACTCGTGGAATTTCAGAGGCCGGTTGTCCAGCGCCGACGGCAGCCTGAAGCCGTAGTCGACAAGGGTTTGCTTGCGCGAACGATCGCCGTTGTACATGCCGCGGATTTGCGGCACGGTGACATGCGATTCGTCAATGATCACCAGGGAATTGCCCGGCAGGTAGTCGAGCAGGGTCGGCGGCGGCTCCCCCGGCGCCCTGCCGGTCAAGTGGCGGGAATAATTCTCGATGCCGGTGCAATAGCCCACCTCCTGGATCATCTCCAGATCAAACAGGGTGCGCTGCTCCAGGCGTTGCGCCTCCACCAGTTTGCCTTGCTGCCGCAGTTCCCGCAGGCGTTCGCCCAATTCCTGGCGAATGGCGTCCATGGCCCGGAGCAGTTGCGCGCGTGGAGTGGCAAAATGGGATTTGGGGAAAATCGTGTATTTGTGCAGCGATTCCATCCGCCTGCCGGTGAGCGGATCGAAACGATGGATGGCTTCCACTTCATCTCCGAAAAACTCGATGCGAACGGCGAAGTCCTCGGCATGGGCGGGAAAGACCTCCAGCACATCCCCACGCAGCCTGAATGTTCCGCGGTGGAAGTCGATGTCGTTGCGTTCGTACTGGAGTTCGACGAGCTTTGCGACGGCGGTACGCGGATCCATCGTCCTGCCGACCTCAAAGTAAACCAGCATGTTTGCATAGGCCTCCGGACTGCCGAGGCCGTAGATGCAGGAAACCGAGGCGACGATGATCACATCCTCGCGCTCCAGCAGCGCCCGGGTGGCGGCATGACGCATGCGGTCGATCTGTTCGTTGATGGAAGAATCCTTCTCGATGTACGTGTCGGTTTGGGGCACATAGGCTTCCGGTTGGTAATAATCGTAATAGGAAACGAAATATTCGACTGCATTTTTGGGGAAAAACTGTTTGAACTCACCGTACAATTGCGCGGCGAGTGTCTTGTTCGGGGCGATGATCAGGGTCGGCTTTTGCACCTCGGCGATCACGCAGGCGATGGTGTAGGTCTTGCCGGAACCGGTGACGCCCAGAAGGGTTTGATGGCGACGGCCCGCGCGCACTCCTTCCACGAGCCTGGCAATGGCCTGCGGCTGATCGCCCATCGGGGTGAAATTCCCACACAACTGAAATCGCATACGGTGATTCTACGTGACCTGATCCGGAAAAGCACATTGGCCGTTGTCTACGGCGTTTGACGGCATTAGATTGCCCGAATCCTTGAGGGAGAGGTCGTTGGCGTGATTCACCATCGGTTGCTTCTTGTTGTCGCAGCGTTGCTCATGACGGCATGCATTGCGGTGCCCAAGCAGCGCTTCGATGCGCGCGCCCACCCAGAAATCCGGACCCTGGGCATCGCCGATATCGAATACAACCACAGGATCAGCATCCGCCGGAACAACCCTGTATTCGCCCTGATTGGAATCAGCGGTCTTCTGGTCCAGCAATGGATGATGGAGAAGATTTCGAGGCATTATGAATCCCGGGTCGGGGACTCCCTTGCCATGGCCTGCGAGGCCTCCGTCATGAAGGGCCTGCGCCGCAACCTGAAAAAGAGTGGCTTTAAGGTGCGGATGTTGCATATCGGATTCTGGCAGGCCATCAAGCTCGCCCACGCCCATCGCTTGCGCGGCGTGGATGCCGTCCTCCGGGTCCGGATCAAGCAACTGGGATTCAGGGCCGGATCCATCACCGCGCCGCTCAGCCCTTCCCTGATCGTCACAGCCAGTCTGGTGGAACCAAGGAGCAAGGAGATCCTGTACACCAACACCGTGGCCATGGGTTACAATCCCCGGACGAGCCACATGACCGTCCTCAAGCAGCGGGGTTCCCATTCCTATCCGGATTTCAAGGCCTTGCTGGCGCATGCCAGGGAAAGTCGTAATGATTTGCTGGCTGCGCTCGATCTTGCCAGCGATCACATCGCACGTGAGTTGGGTCGTGGAGGCACGGCCCTGGCCACTTCCGACACGGAGGTTGCGGCGCATCTCGAGTAACCGGCCTGCCTCGTATGCAGGCCGCCGGAAAGCCACGATTCCTCATGGAACATTCGGGCCAGGCTGTTACCATGCGCCCCACTTTCAATCCGGGGCGCCCCATGCCGAAAAACATCCGCAACATCGCCATCATTGCCCATGTCGATCATGGCAAAACGACGCTTCTCGATGCCATGCTGGCACAAAGCGGAGCCTTCCTGGCGCACCGGCAGATGGGCCGGCGCGTCATGGATTCCAATGCCCTGGAACGCGAACGCGGCATGACCATTCTGGCCAAGAACACGGCGCTTCGCTACAAGGGAGTATGGATCAATGTCGTCGATACCCCGGGGCATGCGGATTTCGGCGGCGAGGTGGAACGGATTCTGAACATGGCCGACGGCGTGTTGTTGCTGGTCGACGCCGTCGAGGGACCCATGCCCCAAACCCGCTTTGTCACGGCCAAGGCCCTGGCTCTCGGACTTCGACCCATTGTCGTGATCAACAAGATGGACAGAGCCAACGCCGATCCCGATGCCTGCCTGGATGCCACATTCGATCTCTTCGCGGCCCTGGGCGCCAGCGACGAACAGCTCGATTTCCCCGTGCTCTATGCCTCGGCAAAGGAGGGCTATGCGCGACCCGGGACCGATGGCACGGGGCGGAATCTCGACGCACTCTTCGAGACCATCCTGGCCCATGTGCCTCCCCCACCCGGCGATCCGGAAGCGGACCTGCAGATGTTGGCCACGTCGCTGGACTGGGACGACCACCTCGGGCGCATCGCGATCGGGCGCATCGCCAACGGGACCTGCAGGCCGGCTCAGCGGATCACCCTGTTGCATGCCGACGGTTCCCGCTCCCCGGCCCAGATCGCCAAGCTTCTTGCCTTTCGCGGCCTGGATCGCGTGGAGATCGATTCCGCCGGCGCCGGTGAAATCGTGGCCGTGGCCGGCCTCGATGCCACCCAGATCGGTGACACCATCGCCGCCGGAATCCGGACTGCGGCATTGCCCGTTATTCAGGTGAGTGAGCCGACGCTGGCCATGGATCTGCACATCAACGACTCTCCCCTGGCCGGTAGAGAGGGGAAGTTTGTCACCAGCCGCCAGATCAGGGAACGCTTGCGGAAGGAAGTCCGAACGAACGTGGCGATGCGCGTGGAAGAAACCGCAAGCGGCGATGTCTTCCGCATCGCCGGTCGCGGAGAACTGCACATCGGCATCCTGTTGGAAAACATGCGCCGCGAGGGTTTTGAGATGGCGGTCAGCAGACCCAGGGTGATCATGCGGAATGAAGGCGGCGCCATGCAGGAGCCCTACGAACTCGTCAGCGCGGATATCGAGGGGCGATTTCAGGGTGTGGTGATCGAAAAGCTCGTCCGCCGTGGCGCCGAACTGCGGCAGGTGCAGAATCACACCGATGGCAGCGTTCGCCTGGAATTCATCTGCCCCACGCGCGGTCTGATCGGGTATGGGTCGGAGTTCATGACCGATACCCGCGGTACGGGTGCCTGGCATCACGTGTTCCATACCTACGGGCCCCGCATCCAAACACCGGCCGGGCGTCAAAACGGCGTCCTGATCTCCAATTGCGACGGAGTGGCTTCGGCCTTTGCCCTGTGGAAATTGCAGGAACGCGGCCGCCTGTTCATCACTGCCGGCGAAAAGTTGTACGAGGGCATGATCATCGGCGTCCACAATCGGGAAAACGATCTGGTGGTCAATGCCGTCCGAGGCAAGAAACTCACCAATATCCGCGCCGCCGGAAAAGACGAGGCCATCGACCTGGTGACGCCACTCAAGATGGATCTGGAGCGAGGCATCGAATTCATTTCCGACGACGAACTGCTCGAGATCACGCCCCAATCCATCCGCCTGCGCAAGCGCCTACTCAAGGCGCACGAGCGCAAGCGCGCCGCCAGGCATTGACCCCCGGAGATCGTTCGTCTTTGCTATACTGGCGGCACAGGGAACGGCCATGCATATCGACGCTTATCAGTTCGGACGCATCGTCATCGACGGTCGGGAATACAACCGGGATGTGATCCTCCATCCCGATCATGTGGAAGCCGGATGGTGGCGTCGGGAAGGACACGAGTTGCACGAGGAGGATCTGTCCACGGTGATGGCCGCGGCGCCCAGGGTGCTTATCATCGGCAATGGCTTCTCCGGCTGCATGCGTGTTCCCCGGCAGCTGGTCAGGAAGTTGCGCCAAACCGGCATGGATGTTCGTGTGTGCTCGACCCGGGAGGCGGTTGGGCTCTACAACCAACTGGCCGCCACCGAACCCTCCCTGGCCGCGGCCCTGCACCTGACCTGCTGAGCTCGGATCAGGAAGCCCTTGCCTTCGGGACCCGAAACGGGTATAGATATGAATCCGTTCCCATAGTGAATATGAATCGTTCATCTTCCCTGCGACCCGTCACCAGCCTCGAACTGTTCTACCGCGAGTTGCGCCGCATTCCCCGTCTCGATCGTGAGGAAGAGCAACGGCTGGCCCGCCTGTGGCGCGACGAACGCAATTTCGTCGCCGTGCAGCGACTGATCATGGCCAATCTGCACGTGGTTGCGGCCATTGCGCGGGAATATCGCCACTTCGGGTTGCCGGAGGAGGACCTTATCCAGGAAGGAACGATCGGGCTGATGCAGGCCATCAAGAACTTCGATCCCGAGCGCGGCTTCCGTCTTGCCACCTACGCTTCCTGGTGGATCCGGGCCGCCATCCACGAATACATTCTGCACTCCTGGAGCATCGTGAAAATCGGAACCAACAAACTGCAACGCCGGATCTTCGCCGGCTTGCAAAAGGCGAGGCATGCAATCGCCGCCATCGAGGGCAAGGATGTGCGGGAGGTGGCGGCGCAATACAACATCAGCGCCGATAAATATCAATCCATCGCCAATGCCTTCCTGCAACGGGATGTGTCACTGGACGCCGACCCGGACGGCCGACAGATGGTGATTGCGCTGCCGGCCCCCCAAGGTTCGCCGGAGGACAAAGTGGTGGAAGAAGACTGGCAGAAGCATCAGCGTTCCGCCATTCAATCGGCATTAAAGCGGCTGCCGGAACGCGACCGCTACATCATCGAACAGCGCTATCTGCAGGAGCCCCCGAGTACACTCAAATCCTTGGCCTCGGATCTGGGGATCTCGATTGAACGCGTGCGCCAGCTCGAATCCCGTGCCATCGAGAAGATCAAGGCCCAGATTGCCGCCTGAGATCCTTAGCCCGGATGTGTCATGCTGCAAAAGCACATCGGTTTCGATGCAACGCCTTCATGTGTTTCGAGATTTCGAATCCCGACGCATTTTCATGAGACCACAGGCTGGCGGACAAGATATCGGGTTGGATCAAGGGGTTGGCGTCAGGTGAGCGCTCGTAGGAGATGGAACGTTTTGTATTTCGCGGCGTCTGGCTTGCCCAGCCGCGCCGGATACTTCTTGTCCGGCTCAAGACATAGCTGCGGCTATGCCTTTCGCCGTACAAATCGTCCCGCCATCGCCTGGTCGGCGCCATCCAGCCGCGATCTCATGAAAAATCCGGGTTAGGGCAGCACGCGCAGCTTTTTCATCACCGTTCCCGCGTGCATGCGTTCCACCACCTCCATGCCCTCAACAACCTGTCCGAAGACCGTATCGTAGCCGTCCAGACGCGGGTGCGAGCCGAAACAGATGTAGAATCGGCTGCCGGCCGAGTCCGGATCAGGGCCGCGCACCATGGCCACGGCACCGTTGATGTGCTTGTGTTCATTGATCTCATCGACAATGCGATAGCCGGGACCACCCGTGCCGTCGCCTTTCGGATCGCCTCCCTGAATGGCAAGGCCCGGGATAAGGCGGTAAAAACTCAATCCGTCGTAGAAGCCCCTGGACACCAGGGCCTTGAAATTGGCCACCGTGTTCGGCGCCGCCTCGGGAAACAGTTCGATCACAAATACACCTTGGTCCGTTTCGACATGAACATGCGCACCGGCCGGGATATCGGCATCGCCGGGGCGCGGAGCGCGCTCGAATGCATGCAGCCGCCAATCTCTCTTTTTGCCCCGCGGAGGGGATAGTTTCCTGTCTCCGGCGATCAAGTGCCGCAACATTTCCACTTGTCCCGAAGGCATGGGATGGGTGAGTAGATAGCCGAGGCTGAGCAGAAGCGTTACCCCGAGCAAGATCAGGACGATTTCCCTCACTGCAACATCCGTTCTTGCGCCGATGGCAGGACATGCGTGGGGTGCAGGATCCCGGCTCGTGTTCCGGATGTCACCCGTCCCATGCCCAGAAGCAGGCATCCATGAAAGACCGTCACCGTCTCCCCGCTCACGGATTCCACGGGCAGCCGTTGGCCCTGCACAAAGCGCACGGCCTCGTCAGGTCCCAGGTCGAGGCGCGGATAGGCTTGCAGCCACGTCTCCAACGGATGGAGGCATTCGAGCGGCTTGCGCTCGACCTCCTCCATGCTCACCATCATCCCGGAGGGCCAGCCGCCGGCGGACTCGCGCCGCAGGGTGGTCACACATCCCCCGGCGCCGAGTGCGGCCCCGATATCGCGGGCCAGGGCCCGGATGTAGGTTCCTTTCGAGACATGCGCACGCAGGGTGAGCATCGGATAGGAATAATCCAAAAGGTCCAGCGCATGGACTTCAACCCGCCGGGGCGCCAATTCCACCGCCTCCCCCCGCCGTACCGCCTGATAGGCCCGCCTGCCGCCCACACGAACGGCCGAATAGGCCGGTGGCACCTGGTCGACGGTGCCACGGAACCGGGCCAGCACCCGTTCCACGTCCCGCCGCTGCGGCCGCACATTGAAACAGGACATCACCCTGCCCTCGATATCCAGGGTATCGGTTTGGATCGAGAGATCGATCCGGACGCGATAGATCTTGTCGGCCGCAAGCCCAAGTGCAGCAAATCGCGTGGCTTCACCGAGCAGAACCGGAAGCATGCCCGTGGCCAGTGGATCGAGCGTGCCCGCATGCCCGGCCTTGATGCGTTCCGATGCGGCCGATGAAAAAGCCCGGATCACGGCATCGACCGCTTTGCGTGATGTCCAGCCTTGCGGCTTGTCCAGGAACACCACGCCTGAGATCAGTGTTTCGCCTCTCTTGCTTCCGCAAGCCATGCGTGGACGGCCTCGCGCACCCGGGAGTGCACCGCATCGAAACCTCCCGGCATTGAACATCCGGCGGCATAGCGATGCCCGCCTCCCCCCAGGGATGCGGCCAGGGCACCGACATCGGCGTCCCCTCTGCTGCGGAAGCTGACTTTCCATGCCTCCGCTTCCATCCCTTCCTTCTCGGGGCGGATAAAAACGGCCACCTCAACCCCTTGCAGCGAACGTGCATATTCGATAAAGCCTTCGGTGTCTTCAACGTCGCCGCCGCTCGCTTCATACATGTCGCGAGTGACGTGCAACCAAGCCGAACGTCCGTGGTCGTGCACCTCCAGCGTCGCCAGACACAGACGCAACAGATCGATCGTCGCCCGGCGATGACTCTCATACACTTCGCGCGCGATTCGCCTCGGCTCGGCCCCGGCTCGGACCAGTTTCGCAGCCAATTCAAATGAACCTGCGGAAGTGTTTGAATTTCTGAAGCAAAAAGTGTCGGTGAGAAGGGCGACGTAAAGGGCGCTCGCCGCCTCCGGGGTCAAGGGCGCACCAAGATGTTGGAGAAGACGGAGGACGATTTCCCCGGTGGCGCAGGCATTGACATCGATCAGGTTGATGTCTCCAAAGCGGGCATTGCTGGGATGATGGTCGAGCACAAGCAAGGTGCGGCCGGCAAAAAAGGACGTATCCATTCCCAGCCGGGCACGCGAACCGGCGTCCAGGCTTACGATCAGGTCCACGTCCGGGATTCTGAAATCCCGCCCCCGTTCCACCGCATCGGCGCCGGCGAGAAAACGATAGATGCGCGGCACGCCGTCGACGTTGTGCATGCACACCCTCTTCCCCATGGCGGCAAGGCCATGGTACAGACCCAGTTGCGAGCCGATACCGTCGCCGTCAGGGTTGCAATGGGTGATCAGGACGATACCGCGTGCTTGCCGGATGACCTCGCCGGCATGCTCAAGATCCGTCAATCTTCTCCCCCGAGTGAACGCAAAAGCCGCAGCATGTCGCCACCGGCCTCGATGGATTCGTCCCAAACGAAGACCAAACGCGGCAACCGGCGCCGGGGCATGGCCCGCCGCAGTTCGTGGTAAAAATGGGGGGAGAGTTGATTCAAACGCTCCACGCAACCGGATGTGTCGTCGACACCGGGTTTGTGTACCCACACATGCAGGCGGCGACCGCCGTGTATGGATTCAAGCCGGGTGATGCACAGACCGAGCAGGCGAGGATCGGCGATCTCCCGTTGCATCAGGATGGCGAGCAGACGCCGGATATCGGCGAGCATGCGCGCCGTGCTTTTCTGAAACGATGTCGCGGCCATTTTACAACGATGCGGCGACTTCCTCGATTACATAGAATTCGAATACATCGCCGACTTTCACGTCGTTGAATTTTTCCACACCGATCCCACACTCGTAACCGCTGCGGACTTCCTTGACGTCATCCTTGAAGCGCTTGAGCGATGCAAGCTTGCCGTCATAGATGAGCTTGCCCTCGCGCAACACGCGCACATGCGCATCGCGGGTGACATGCCCGTCGGTCACATAGCAGCCGGCCACGGTTCCCACTTTCGGAACCTGGAAGATCTCGCGCACATCGGCGCTGCCGATCACCTTTTCCACCTGTTCCGGTGCCAGCATACCGGCCATGGCCGCCTTCATGTCATCGATGGCTTCGTAGATCACCTTGTAGAAACGGATGTCCACGCCCTCCGCCTCGGCCAGCTTCTTGGCCTTGGTTTCGGGACGGACATTGAAGCCGATGATGATGGCCTTGGAGGCCGAGGCCAGCATGACATCAGATTCGGTGATGCCGCCGATGGCCTTGTGGACAACGTTGATGTGCACATCCTCGGTACCGGCCTTGGCCAGGGCCTCGGCCATGGCCTCGACGGAACCCGTGACATCGCCCTTGATCAGCACATTGACCTCTTTGGCACCTTCCCCTCTGGCCGTGGCAAACAGTTCGTCCAGGCTCGCCCGCTTCTTCTGCTGCGCCCCCAGTTGCCGCTCCCTTTCCTTGCGATAGCTGACAATCTCCCGTGCCTGCCGCTCGCTTTCCACGACCACGATTTCCTGTCCCGCCGCCGGCACCGATTCGAGACCGAGCAACTCGAACGGAACCGAGGGACCTGCCGTGCGATGCTGCACACCGTTTTCGTCCACGATGGCCCGGATGTGGCCCATGACCGTCCCCGTCACCACGATATCACCCTTCTTGAAGGTTCCGTTTTGCACCAGCACCGTGGCCACCGGCCCGCGGCCCTTGTCCAGCCGGGATTCAATGATGATACCGCGCCCACGGCGGGCGGGGTTGGCCTTGAGTTCGAGGATCTCGGTTTGCAGGGCGAGCATTTCAAGCAACTCGCCCAGACCCTCGCCGGTCTTGGCCGAGACATTGACGAAAATCGTATCGCCGCCCCATTCTTCCGGAATCAGGTCGTATTCGGCCAGTTGACGACACACCATCTCCGGATCCGCACCTTCCTTGTCGATCTTGTTGACGGCCACGATGATCGGCACCCCCGCCGCCTTGGCGTGGTTGATGGCCTCCACGGTCTGCGGCTTGACGCCGTCATCGGCGGCCACCACGAGCACCGCCACGTCCGTGAGCTTGGCGCCGCGGGCGCGCAGGCTGGTGAAGGCCTCGTGGCCGGGGGTGTCGATGAACACCACGCGGTCTCCGGAATCGAGCTTGACCATGTAGGCGCCAATGTGCTGCGTGATGCCGCCGGCCTCGCTCTCGGCCACGTGCGCCTTGCGCAGGGCGTCCAGGATGGAGGTCTTGCCATGATCGACATGGCCCATCACGACAACCACCGGCGGGCGTGGTTGCAGAGCGGAAGGATCGTCTTCCGGTTCCTCCTGCAGGATGTCCTCCACCGCCGCCTCATTGATCAGTTTCGGCTTGTGTCCGAATTCCTCGACGATGAGCACGGCGGTCTCGGCATCGATGCTCTCGTTGACTGTCGCCGGCACTCCCATTTCGAACAGTTTCTTGACCACTTCACCGCCCTTGATGGCCATGCGATTCGCCAATTCGGAGACGGCGATCGGATCGGTGATCTCCACCTCGCGCACGACAAAATCGGCATCGTGCTTGGTGATCTTCTTTTTCCCCTTCTTGACTCCGCGGGCCAGCCGGGCCATCCGTTCTTCCTGCTCCTCCGTAAGGATCTGATGTCGCTTTTCGGCGTATGCGCGCCGGGCGGCTTTCTCCGCCGGTGACAGGCGTCTGCGGTGGAACGCGCCTTGCGGGCCCGGCTTGTGCCGGGGGCCGGCACCCGGAATTTCCGGCGCCACGGCCACCGAAGGGGCACGCCGCACAGACGCCGCGGGTCGTGCCGACGTTCCCTGCGCCGGCTTCTTGCCGCGGGCACCGCGTTCGCTTCTGATGCTTTCTTCGATCTGTTTCAGCGACGACCTGGGTGCCTTGGCCGCCGCGATCTGGGCCGGTGTCGGTCCACGGCGGATCGTGGTGCGTGGACCGCCGGTGCGCGCGGATGAAGACGGTGTGGAGCCTCGCCCCTGGGTTGCCGATGCCTGACGTGCAGGTCTCTCCGCTGCGGCCGTGGAAACCCCCTTCTGTTCCACGGCACCGGCGGCGCTGCGTTTGGCTTCCACGGCTGCGGCCGCAGCCTTGGCGGGCGACGCCTTCACCGCCGCGCCGACCGTGACGGCAGCTGAACGCCGGCCACGCCGCCGCACTTCGACCTGCACCGTCCGGCCGCGCCCCTCGATCTTGCCGCCGGAGCGCATCTGGCCGGCCACGATGGGTTTGTTCAGCGTCAGGGTGCGCGTACCGCGCTTGCCGGCATCGGTCGCCTTGGCACCTTTGCGCAGCGCCGCCCCGATCTTTTCGCGATCCTCCGGAGTCAGCATGCTGGTCGGGCCGGAGACCACAACCCCGCATTCCCGCGCGACGGCTTGCAATGCCGCAACGTCCACATTGAGTTCCTTGGCCAAATCAAGGACACGTGTTTTTGCCATATCGTTACTCTACTCCATTTCCATCCAGGCAGGCATACCATTCGCAGCACTGCCTTAATCGCTCGGTCGCCGGGGTGTCATCCGTCGCCATCACCGCCACCATCGTCCGCCCCACCAGGGAGCCCATCGTGGACTTGTCGGTGAAGGGCAACACCCTTGTCGGGCGACCCGCCTGCTCGCGTTGCCTGCAGGCACCCGCGATGTCTCTGCCCAACACCTCGCCGGCATCCTTGGCCAAAAGCACCAGCACCGGTTTGGGATCATGCAATCTGCGCATGACCGCATCGCGGCCGATTTCAAGGCTCGCTCGCCGCCGGTGCACATATTGCCGAATCAAACGCAAAAGCGCCACCGCCAACCGTCCCCTCACGGCCCCGGCTTCGGCCGCGGCCACCGCTTTTCCCTTCCAACCGGCGCCGAGATGACGATCGCGCAAACCGCCGATGCATGCTTTCTTCCAGCACAGATAGGCACCGCGACCGGGCGCCTTGGCCAGCAAATCGGGCCATACGTGACCGTGTTCGTCACGCACCAGACGCAACATGCGGCGTTTATCCCCGCTTTCACGGCAGACCAGGCAGCGGCGCAACATCACGCCCGCGGGTGCAATGTGCGGATCAGTCAAACCAGCCGCAGGACTCCCGAGCCGCCAAGATCAAATCCTCCAACTGTTCGCGACCGACGCCTTCGATGTCCGCCAGTTCATCCACGGCGGCATCCGCCAGGGCCCGGACACTGGTTACCCCATGTTGGGCGAGCTGGGTCGCCAGTTCCGGCGTCATGCCCGGCAGCTGCAACAGGTTCTCATCGATTCCCTGTTCCTCCCGACGCTCGAGCTCCTGTTTGAGAAGAACGTTGCGGGCACGGTCCTGCAATTCGCGCGCCGTCTCCTCATCCAGACCTTCGATGGCGGTCAGCTCATCCAGCGAGCAGTACGCCAGATTCTCCAACGTGATGAAGCCCTCGTTGCACAACAGGGCGGCAAAATCCTCGTCGATATCCAGGCTATCCCGAAAAACGGCCTTGGCGGCCTCGATCTCGGCGGCACGCTTCTCCTGCTCCTCGCCGGAGGTCATGATTTCGATATTCCAGCCGGTCAACTCGGAGGCCAGGCGCACGTTCTGCCCCCTGCGGCCGATGGCGATCGCCAACTGATCCTCGGCCACGGCCACCTCGATCGTATTGTTTTCCTCGTCCACCAGCACGCGTTCGATTTCCGCCGGCGCCAGGGCATTGACCACGAAGGTGACCGGATCCGGCGTCCATTCGATGATGTCGATCTTCTCGCCATGCAACTCGTTGACCACCGCCTGCACGCGGGCGCCGCGCATGCCGACGCAGGCGCCCACCGGATCGACAGCGGGATCGTTGGAAATCACGGCGATCTTGGTGCGTGAACCCGGATCACGGGCAATGGCCTGAATGACCACAAGGCCGTCCTGAATCTCGGGGACCTCCTGCTCAAACAGGCGTTGCACCATGCCTGCGTCCGCCCTGGAGATGAACACAAGCGGCCCCTTGGGCTGGTTGCGTACTTCACGCAGATAGGCCCGCACCCGATCCCCCTGCCGGTAGGATTCGCGCGGCAACATGTCTTCGCGATACATCACCGCCTCCCCGCGACCGAGATCGACATAGACATTGCCGCGTTCGACACGCTTGACGATACCGGTGATCAACTCGCCCACGCGCGGCTTGTATTCGGCCACCACGCGCTCGCGCTCGGCCTCGCGAATCTTCTGATTGATGACCTGCTTCGCCGTCTGAGCGGCGATCCGGCCCAGCTCGATGGGCGGCAGAGGATCCTTGATCTCGGTGCCGATCTCGGCCTTGGGATCGATCTTCCTTGCATCTTCGAGCGTCAGTTCGTTGATTTCGTCTTCCACGGTTTCGACCACGGTACGGACGTGAAAGATCTGGATATCGCCGGTACCGCGATCGATGTGAACCTCCAGCTTCTTGTCGCCGTAGGTGCGCCGGGCAGCGGTCTTGATGGCCTGCTCCATGGCCTCGAACACAAGTTCCTCATCCACGCCCTTTTCACGCGCCACAGCCTGCGCAACTTGCAACAATTGCATCTTCATGCCTTCCATACCTCACTTGTATCTCTCAATGTCTCTTGCCCCTGTGCCGTCCGCCGCCCTTCTGCTTCCAGTCCACGACGCGCACGATTCTGGATACTTCCTGCATGCGTATCCGCCGCTCCCGGCCTTGCTCGTCCCGAATGCGGACACCGCCTTCGCAGGGTCCGAGATTGACGCCGACCAAGGTGCCGCCATCCTCGAAACTCACCCGCAGGATCTCGCCCACATGCCGCCTGAAGTCCGCCGCATCGGCCAGAGGCCAGTCCAGGCCCGGAGAGCTGACCTCCAGGTCATAGCGGCCATGGATCAGCCCCTCGGCATCGAGCTGCAGGGAGAGCGCCCTGCTCACCCGCTCCAGAATTTCACAGGAAACACCGCCGGCCCGATCCACAACCACACGCAGCAGTTGCCGGTGACCGCCGCCGCCCCAACTGACCTTGAGCACATCCACGCCCAGTTCGCTCGCAATGGGGGCGAGCAGAACACGTATCCGCTCTTCCACAGGACTATCCGATCCCTGGTGCAGGCTGGGAAGCCGCCGGCCGGATCGAGAACAATCGCAAGATGCGCATCAACATCGACCGGCAAGCTCCCGAAAAAAATAAAAAAGCGAGCCGCAGCTCACTTTGAACGGTGTGCATTATACCCATTCGTTCCATGGAGACAAGTTCTTCCGAAACGGGATGTTAGCAACAAATAGACCTGTCCGGTTTTATAGCACATGAGTTGTCCGCTTTG
>CAZHOU010000023.1:0-15509 GCA_964534165.1 uncultured Zetaproteobacteria bacterium | reverse complement strand
CGACCGGTGCGCAGGCCGCGCTGTCGGGCCGTGGACCGGGCCGAGTTGAGCGGAGCTGCGTGAGCACGGGCTGCGTCAGCGTGCCGCCGCCCCGGCATTCAGACTGCAGATGCGGGCCCGTGGCCAGGCCACTCATGCCCACATAGCCGATCACCTGCCCTTGCCGCACGTGCACGCCACGGTGGATGCCGCGTGCAAAACGCCGCAGATGCGCGTAGGCGGTGGCATGCATGCCGTTCGTGTGCCGGATGAGAACAAAGCGCCCGTATCCCCCCTTCCAGCCGGCGTACACGACTCTCCCGTCACCGATCGCATGCACGGGTGTACCCATCGGAGCCGCATAGTCCACGCCACGGTGGGCGCGCGTGTAGCCCAGGATGGGATGCCGGCGCCGGAGCGTGAAGCGCGAGGAAATGCGTGTGAACTTGACCGGTGCCTTGAGGTAGTTCTTGCGCAGGCTGCGCCCGTCGGGGCTGAAATACTCCACTCGCCCGGATGCCATGCGATAACGCACGGCGCGATAGATGCGGCCCTGATTGCTGAATTCCGCCGCCAGGATGATCCGCTGCAACAATTTTCCCTGTCGGTCGAAGCGTTCCTCGACCAGCGTCCTGAAACGGTCGCCGGGACGCAGGTCGCGGACAAAATCGATGTCCCAGGCGAAGATGTCGACGAGATTCATGGTCGTGCGATCATCCATGCCGGCGCGGGCGGCGGCGGCGAACAGGTTGTCCCGCACCTCGCCGTGGAAAACGCTGATGCGGACGGAGGCGAGTCGTGGCGTGAGTTCCGCCTGCCACACCTTACGCCGGCGAAACAGATGCAGCAGAACGTTCCGGTCCACGGGATAATAGACGTCGGTTCGGGATTCCAGGTCGAGGCGGCGAATGAATCTCCCAGCCCGCAGGTGGTTTAAGGGGTAATAGGACCTGGCCGCCTTGATCATGCCCTGGATTTCGGGCATGGAGAAGGACAGTCGCTCCAGCACGGCGATGGCGGTGTCTCCCGCACGCACACGCACCCGTCGGACGCTTGGCGCCTTATCCTTCACCGGAGTCCACGGCCGGATCCATTCCTCGTGTGTGAATGTTGCCACCTCGGATGTCGCGGTCCGTCCGCCGGCAAGCAGGATCCAGACGAGTACGACGCCGAGCAGAGCGGCCAGGGCCAGGCCGCGCAGGAGAATTCCTCCCGAGCGACCGGTCCGATGGGCGGGTGCCTTGATGCCGTCAGCAAAATCCCTTCGCAATGGTTTTCCCGCAATCCTCCCGGTTTCGGCGCAACCGTGCCGTTGTTACGCATGCTCGGGGCATCCGCCCGCATTGTCAAAACATGGAAATCCTCCCCCGCCTCGGGCAGCATCCGCGGTTGATGGAGGCGTGCCATGCCCAGTTTCGATATCGTTTGTGAAACCGATGTACAGGAATTGCGCAATGCCGTGGAACAGACCCGCAAGGAGATCGCCACGCGCTACGACTTCAAGGGTACTCGCGCCGGTATCGAACTCGATCGTGAGGGCCGGGAAATCACCGTGGTCGCCGATGACGATTACAGGCTCAATGCGGTACTGGAGATTCTCCGGGCCAGGATGGCGCGCAGAAAGCTCGATCCCAAATGCCTGGATTACGGCAGGGTGGAGGAGGCCGGCGGCGGCATGCGACGCCGGCGTCTTGCCGTCAAGAAGGGCATCGATCGGGAATTGGCCAAAGACATCGTTAAGGCCGTCAAACAGGAAAAATTGAAGCTCCAGGTTTCAATTCAGGGCGATCAGGTCCGTGTCACGGGCAAGAAACGGGATGAACTGCAAGCGGCGATCGCCCGGATCAAGGGCATGAATGTGGACCGGCCGCTTACGTTCACCAATTTCCGGGATTGAGTCCGAGGGCATGAACCGGCATGGGAAAGGGCGGTTGTTTTTCGGTCTGTTGCTGGCCCTTCTCGCCGCCTGCGGCCATTCCGGCGACGAGGAGGCCGGCCCGGAAAGCGCGGGGTCGCCAGCCGGAGGCCAGAAGACCGCGGACGTAAAGACCGAAACGGCGGCCTCCCATTTCGCGCGAGGCATGGCCGCCCCCGAAGAAATCGGCAAGGCGGTGCGTCTGGATAGGGGGAGCGTGGCGGCGGCCGGCAAGGCCTGGAGGAAGTGCCTCGCATGCCACACCTTTTCGTCGGCCAACAGGGTCGGCCCCGGTCTAGCCGGGGTATTCGGCCGCCGGGCCGGCGCGGTCGCCGGATTTCAGTACCGGTTCACCCGATACATCCACGGCCAGGCCTGGGTCTGGGATGAGGCCCACCTGCGGGCCTGGATGTGCAATTCCAGAAAGGCCGTCCAGGAATTCACCGGCGATGCACATGCGAAGACGAAGATGCCGCCGCAGCATGTCTGCGACCCCGCCGCGCAGGAGAGTGTGCTGTCGAAATTGCGCTCCATCTCCTAGCATTGGATCGTGGATGCAGGGCGCGAATTCACGGGACTGAGCAACGCGCAACGAGTGATGGGAGGCGATGATCCGACCCCTCCACCTCGGTCCCCCAGACCTTCGGCAAGTGATTCCTTTTCGATGCGGGAGCGTTCTTCAGCGCGTGCTCTCATGAAAAATCCGGGCTAGGCTTGCGACATGCGCTTCGTTCCCTTCGCTCACCTGCATGTGCATTCGGATTATTCCCTTCTTTCCGGCGCCCTGTCCGTCTCCGCCCTGCTCGATCGGGTGGCCGAGTTGCGGCAACCGGCCGTGGCGCTCACCGATCATGGCAATCTCTTCGGCGCCGTGGAGTTCTACAGCGCGGCGATACGCCGCGGCATCAAGCCCATCTTGGGGTGCGAGATGTTCCTGTGCGAGGATCACAAGAAGCGCAAGAGCGCCGGTCCCCGTGGTCCGCAATATGCGCAGATCCTGCTTTTGGCGCGTAACAACCACGGCTGGCGCAATCTGATGCGTCTGGTCTCCATCAGTTATCTTGAGGGGTTCTATTACAAGCCGCGCATCGACAAGGCTCTGCTGCGCGAGTACGGCGAGGGGCTGATCGCTCTTTCCTCCGGCTGGAATGGAGAGATCGAGCGTCATCTCCGGCGCGGGGATGTGGAGGCCGCGGCCTCGGCGGCGCGGGAGTATGCGGATATCTTCCCCGATCACTGTTTCTTTCTCGAATTGCAGCGTCATGGGGTCCAAGGGCAGGAGGCCCTGAATCACAGCGTCCTGGAGCTGGCGCATGCCACTGGTCTTCCCGTTGTGGCCACGAACAACGTCCATTTCCTTTCACGCGCGGACTTCCACGCCTTCGAGGCCATGCTGGCCTTGAGAGACGGCCGCACGCTTGCGGACGACGCAAGCGGTCACTACACGCCCGAGAACTACATCAAATCCTACGAGGAGATGAGTGAGCTGTTCGAGGACGTTCCCGAGGCGGTGGAGAACAGCCTGCACATCGCCAGCCGTTGCAACGTGGATCTGCAGTTCGGCGATTATCAACTGCCGGATTTCATACCGCCTCAGGGCATGGATCTGCGTCACTACATCCGCAAGCTGGCGCGGGAGGGGTTGGAAGCCCGCTGGATGCGCATCCGGGCCGGGAACCCCGAAGCCGGCCGCAAGGATTACGAGGCGCGCTTGGATTTCGAACTCGGGGTCATCGAGCAGATGGGCTTCCCGGGTTACTTCCTGATCGTCGCGGACTTCATCCGCTGGGCCAGGAAGCACGAGATACCCGTCGGTCCCGGCCGGGGTTCGGGCGCCGGTTCCCTGGTGGCCTACAGCCTGGGCATCACCGACCTTGATCCCATTCGCTACGGTCTGTTGTTCGAGCGCTTTCTCAATCCCGAGCGCGTGTCGATGCCCGATTTCGATATCGATTTCTGCATGAGCCGCCGCGATGAGGTCATCCGTTATGTGACCGAGAAATACGGCGCCGGCCATGTCGCCCAGATCATCACCTTCGGATCGATGAAGGCCAAGGCCGTGGTGCGCGATGTCGGCCGCGTGCTGGGCATGGAACTGGCGAAGGTGAACGCCATCGCCAAGCTGGTGCCGAACGATTTGCATATCACGCTGGACAAGGCGGTGGCGGCCGAGTCGAGGCTCAAGGCCATGCTGGAGGAGGATGCGGAGGTGGCGCGGCTGTTTACGATCGCCCGGCGCCTGGAAGGGCTGCACCGCCATGCCGGAAGGCACGCCGCGGGCGTGGTGATCGGGCGCGCGCCATTGATCGAGACCGTGCCGCTGTACAAGGAATCGCGCGAGGAAGGCGTGGTCGTGCAATGGGATATGAAGTGCGTGGAGAAGGTGGGTCTGGTCAAGTTCGATTTTCTCGGTCTCAAGACGCTGACCGTTCTGCATCTGGCGAGCACCTTCGTGCGCCGGCAGGCGGCGTGCGAGGAGGAGAGGAATTTCGATCTTTCCCTGATCCCGCTGGACGATGCGGACACCTACGCCTTGTTGCAGCAGGGGAGGACCAGCGCCGTCTTCCAGCTGGAATCGACCGGCATGCGGGAATTGATGCTGCGTCTGAGGCCGGACTGCTTCGAGGATATCATCGCCCTGGTGGCGTTGTTTCGCCCCGGGCCGTTGCAATCCGGCATGGTGGATACCTTTATCGACTGCAAGCAGGGGCGACGAAAGGTCGAATACCCGGTGCCGCAGCTCGAGCCGATCCTGGCCGAAACCTACGGCGTCATCCTGTACCAGGAGCAGGTGATGAAGATCGCCCAGGTCCTGGCGGGGTACACGCTGGGGCAGGCGGACCTGCTGCGCCGCGCCATGGGGAAGAAGAAGCCGGAGGAAATGGCCGAGCAGCGGCAGATCTTCATGGAGGGCGCGCGCCGCAATGGCATCCCCGAAAAACAGGCGGAACACATCTTCGACCTGATGGAGAAGTTTGCGGGCTACGGCTTCAACAAGTCCCATTCCGCCGCCTATGCCCTGATCGCCTACCAGACGGCCTACCTGAAGGCGCATTACCCGCAGGCCTTCATGGCCGCGACACTCTCCTGCGATATGGGAAACAGCGACAAGATCGCCATGTTGGTCGCCGACTGCAAGGAAATGGGGATCACCATCCTGCCTCCGCATGTAAACCGTTCCGATTGGGAATTTCTGCCCGAGGGGGAGGAAGGCATCCGTTTCGGCCTGGGGGCGGTGAAGGGAATCGGCGAGGCCGCGGTCCGGGAGTTGGTGCGCTGCCGCAACGATGGTGGCGAGTTTTCGAGCATCGAGGATCTGTGCGTTCGCATGCCGCCGCGGGTTCTGAACCGGCGCATCCTGGAGGCGCTGATCAAGGCCGGAGCCCTGGAAGGCCTGATTCCGCATCCGCGTGCGGCGCTTGAGGGGCTTGCGGGGATCATGGACATCGCCGAGCGCCGGCGCCGGGATCTCAACAGCCGCCAGTCCGCGCTCTTCGAGGGAGCGGACGCAGAGATGTTTGCACCCGCCTATCCGGATGTGCGCCCTTGGGGCACCGGCGAGTGCCTGGCCCAAGAGAAGGAGGTGCTGGGCTTTTACCTGACGGGGCATCCGCTGGAGGAGTATGACGGGCTTGTCCGAGGTCTGACGACGAGCGATCTGAAAGGAGTGAAGAAATTGCCCGACGGCGCCCGCGCCGTTGTGGCCGTGGGTGTGAGCGGGGTGCGGATCCATCGCGGCGCCCGCGGTACGATGGCCTTCGTGCAGGTCGAGGACTTGTGCACGGGGGCCGAGATGGTCTGTTTCGCCGATGTCTACCGCCAAGTCGCCGGCCATCTGGAGGGCGAGCAGGCCTTGCTGGCGGCGGTACGCGTGGACCGCTCCCGCGACAGCCTGGCGCTGATCGCCGAAGCGGTGGAACCGCTCCCGGCCGTACTGCCGGACCAGGTGGAGCAGGTTTGCATCCGCACCAGTGCCCTCGCCTGGGACGAGAAGACCGTCGATGCGTTCGCCTCCCTGATTGATCGCAATCCGGGGCCGTCCAGGGTGCGTTTCCTTTTGGATATGCCCAGTGGTGCCTGCGCCGTGCTAGCATCGGCGGCCGCATTGCGATGGAACGAGGAAGTGGCGGAGCGCCTGCATGCCTGGTTTGGCGCCGGTGCCGTGCATCTGCAATGCCGGCCCTGGCAACCGCAGGGGACCGGTGACCAGGGAAGGAAACGAGAGCCGAGGAGGCAATATGCCGCGTAGCTACCTGGATTTTGAGCGCCCCATTGCGGAACTCACCTCCAAGATCGAGGAACTTTCGGGAATGGGGGAGGGTGCCGGCGTCAACATCGCCGAGGAAGTGGAGAAGCTGCGCGAAAAGCGCAACAAGTTGATCAAGCAGATCTACGCCAAGGCCAACCGCTGGCAGTTGGCGCAGCTCGCGCGGCATCCGGATCGCCCTTATTTTCTCGATTACGTGCCGCTCTTGTTCGAGGATTTTCAGGAATTGCACGGCGATCGCACTTTTGCCGACGATGCCGCCATCGTCGGCGGCAGCGCCACGTTCCGCGGCCGCGCCGTGATGATCGTCGGCCACCAGAAGGGACGCGACACCAAGGAGAAAATCCGCCGCAACTTCGGCATGCCCAGGCCCGAGGGCTATCGCAAGGCCGGCCGGCTCTTCCGCCTGGCCGAGAGATTCGGCATGCCGGTGATGACCTTCATCGACACCGCCGGCGCCTGGCCGGGCGTGGACGCCGAGGAGCGCGGCCAGAGCGAGGCCATCGCGCGCAACCTTCTGGAATTGTCGGGCCTGCGCGTGCCGGTGATCTGCACCGTGATCGGGGAGGGCGGCTCGGGCGGCGCTTTGGCCATCGGTGTCGGCGACCGCCTGTACATGCAGGAGTTCACGACCTATTCGGTCATCTCGCCCGAGGGTTGCGCCGCCATCCTGTGGCACGACCGCAAATACGCATCCCAGGCGGCCGAGGCCTTGAAGCTCACGGCCCGCGATCTGCACGAAATGAAGTTGATCGACGGTCTGATCCCCGAGCCCCTGGGCGGCGCTCACGACGATCTGAAACAGGCCGCGGCCCTGATGGCGGACGTGCTGGATACGGCCCTGAAGGAATTGCTCGGGGTCCCGTTGCCCGAGTTGCTGGATCGGCGCCGGGCGCGCCTGCGCCGCCTGGGTGAATTCAGCGAGTCATGAAGGCCGCGTCTTGTGGAGAAGAGGGTGGGGACGTATGCTTCGCGCCCCTTTTTCAGGCAGTGAGTGGAGAGGTACCGAAGCGGTCATAACGGCACCGACTCGAAATCGGTTGGGCGGGTAAAACCGCCACGTGGGTTCGAATCCCACCCTCTCCGCCAGATCCTCCTCGCCGCAGTGCTTCCCATTCCACCCGTCAGAAGGCAGGCATGCATTCTCTCACGCCATCACAAACAAGAAAGCAAAAATATACTGTTCCCGAATTCTCTCCATGAAGCAGGCCATGGATCGGATGCAGGCATTGCTTTATGAAATGTAAAGACATATGCTTTAATAAAGCATTTAAGAGGAGTAAAGAATGATTGTGTTTGAAAAGACCGCCAAGGTATCCAGCAAGGGCCAGATTACCCTGCCGAGGGCCGTCCGCGATTTTCTGCGCACGGATGTGCTGCGGGTTGTCATCGAGGACGGCGAGGTTCGCATCCGGCCGGTGCGCAATGTCGCCGGCAGCCTGAAGCGCTACGCGAAAAAGGTCGTCGCCATGGAAGAGGCGCGGGAGAAGGCGTGGGACCAGGTGACGCATGAAAAATATCCACGTCGTTGACACGAACTTCATCCTGCGCTTTCTGCTGGCGGATCTGCCGCAGCACTACCGGCAGGCGGCCGCTTTCATGGAAGCGGTGCAAGCCGGAAGGGAGCGGGCCTGGATTCCGGAAGGCGTGATGGCCGAGTGTGTCTATGTCCTGCTCAAGGTGTACGAGGTGCCCTATGCCGAGATCGTCGAACAACTGACAGGCCTTCTGGATTTTCGTGGCATCATCGGCGAGCATGTTCCGGCCATGCGGGAGGCACTGCGCCTTTCCCTTGCATCGTCCATCAGCTTTGTGGATGCAATGGTTCTTGCCACGGCCCGGCAGCGCGGATGGCGGGCCAAAAGCTTTGACAGGAAGCTGAATAAATTGGGGTCTTAGGAAGCTAAGCACGATGAAGTAGGTGCTAAGCTTCTGTTGTGAAATGGGAAAACAGGTACTACCGTCATTCCCGAATCGCAGAGAAGACTTTCAGGCGTTTTGTGCGGTGCATGGCCATGGATTTGTCGGCCACGAATACCGACGAACTGACTGGCGTCAGTGTCCGATCCGTTAATGCAATCTTCCTCAAGATTCGCAGGCGGTTTGCAGAGGAATGCGAACGTCATCGCCCCTTCTCCGGCGATGTTGAAGTCGACGAGCCCTACTTCGGCCCCAGGCGTGTGCGAGGCAAACGTGGCGTGGGGCAGGCAGCAAAACCATCGTCTTCGGTATTTTCAAACGTAACGGCTGGGTCTATACGGAGATTGTTCCCGATGCGCGTAAGTCTACGTTGCAAAAGGTCATTCGGGGCCGCATCACCCCTGAGAGCATCATCCACAGCGATGGCTGGCGCGGAACCAAGGCTTGGTCGATGTCGGCTACGCCAAACACTTCAGGGCCCATCATGGAAATGACGAATTCGTTCGCGGCAACAGTCACATCAACGGCATCGAATCCTTCTGGGCCTTCGCCAAACATCGCCTCGCCAGGTTCAAAGGCATCCCAAGACACACCTTCTACCTCCACCTCAAAGAGTGCGAGTTCCGCTTTAACCATAGAAGGAGTAACCTCTACCTTGAGATGCTTCGAATACTACGCAATAACCCAACTTAGCTTCCTAAGATCCATAGTAATAATAATTGGCGTATTTAGGGCTTCCAGCGCTTGGTTTCTATGCTCAACTGGCGTTTTTTATCCCCACGAATCTTTGTCCATCTCGAACGCAGGGAACAACCGTGCTTTGCCGCCTTAGGCCTATGGCCACAATGGCTTCTGTGCTACCCTCAAACCCATGGACACTGCACCTGAGGTGACAAACGTTTGTGCAGCGGCAGTCGATGACGCTTCTTAAGCGATTCGATGCGGCCGCCTGGCAGCCCGCCGCGACTGTCGAACGTGGATTCGTCCGCCACCGCAACCCCGATCCCTCCCCAGCCTTGGTATGGCATGTGCCAGCGCCCGGAGACAAACCGAAGCTCTCGGTCATCATTCCCACGGCGGATGCCGATCGCGGTGGCTATTTCAGAAAACTGCTCACGCAGATCGAGCGTCAGGACCAACGGGATTTCGAGCTGATCGTGGTCAAGGGAGATCCGCGGCAAGGCCGTGCCATCAATGTCGGCGCCGCGATGGCCAAGGGAAAATACATGCTGACCCTGGACGACGATTCCTCTCTTCCCGATCCGCACACATTTTCGAAATTGGTCCAGGCCATGGATGCGCACCCGGATATCGGCATGGCCGGTGGCAACAACACCATCCCCGATGGAGCCTCGCCGTTCATCAAGCGGGTCATGCGCCAGATCCCACGCCGCAGTTGGCAGCCGGTGGAAACGATCACCGATTCCGACCTGGCCGAACATCCGTGCCTGATCATGCGCACCGAGCTTTTCCACCGCCTCGGCGGTGAGAACGAATTGATCCCGCGCGGGCTTGATCCCTATCTGCGGCAGCAGTTCCGCCGGGCCGGGGCGCGGGTCTGCCTGATTCCGGGGGTGATCTACCACCATCTGCCACCGGCCAACTGGAGAAAATTGCTGCGCCAGTTCTACCGCAATGGCCGCCAGGCGGCGTACGCCAACAGGCATTACCCGCAATGGGTGATCGAGACACCGGACGTGCATGGAGAATTTGTCGAGCAAGTGCCGATGGGAAGCCGCCTGCTGCGCTTCCCACTGCGTTTGATCCAGGGAGCGCTCAGAGGTCGGTGGGTATGGGTACTCTGTGAACTGGCCTATGCCCTTGGCTTCCTACATGGCTGGTTCCGGGAACGCTAGGAGCCTATCGGACTTCGGGGAATTATAGCGGGGAGAAAGGGAAGCGAGGCCAAAATGCACGGATTCCGAGTCGCATCGCGGGTGCGATGGAACGAGGAAGCCGTGCATTTTGGGCAGCTGACCATGTTACGCAGTCGATTTGATCCCTCTGCAAAACCCATCGAATTTTCCATAGGATAGAGGAAAAAATCCGATGGGAGGGAAGCCATGCGTGGACGTCGGTGGAAGCAGTTTAGATTTAGGGATCGGGTGCTGCCCCGTCATATTCCGGGGAGCATTTTCTGGTTCGGGTGGATGGATTGATTGACTGGGATCCGATTGATCGGATGCTGGGGAGTCTGTATTCGCATACGGGTAGGCCGAGCCACCCTCCGCTGGTGTTGTTCAAGATGTTGCTGTTGCAGCAATGGTTTGGATTGAGTGATCCGCAAGCGGAGACGCAGGTGAAGGATCGTTTGAGTTTCATGTGTTTTGTTGGTTTGGGTTTGGATGACGATGTTCCGGATGAGACGACGCTGGTGCGTTTTCGAAAGCGTTTGGCGGGACTGGATTCGGACCTGCTGGATACGATCAACGAACAGCTTGAGGGCAAGGGGTTGAAGATCAAGTGGGGCACATTGATCGATGCGACGGTGGTGAAATCGGCGAGGGAGGCTCCACCCCGCAGGGATGGAGCGAAGGACACGTCGGATCAAGAGGACGGTTGGATCGTGAAGGATCCGAAGAGGCCGGTGCATGGGTTTAAGGCGCATATTGCGGTGGATGCGAGCTCGACCCTGATCCGGCAAGTGGAGGCGCCGCCGGCGAACGTGCATGACTCGCAGATGGCCGAGGAGTTGGTGCAATGGGATGAAGAGGCGGTGTATGCGGACAAGGCGTATGGCTGCGATGGCTTGCGTGGCGAGCTTGCCCGGATGGGTATTGGTGATGGCATTCTGCGGCGTCGGATGCCCAAGCGGGAGCTGAGCGCCGAGGATGTTGCCTACAATCGGCGCTGCACCGGCATCCGTGCCGAGGTGGAACGTCCATTTGCCTGGTGAAAGGAGTTGTTCGGTGTAAGGCGCTGCCGCTATATGGGGCTTGCCGCCAACCGGGTGCATTTCAGTCTTCTGGCGATAGCCCATAACATGAAACGGGGCCTTACTCTTGCCGCTGCATGAAGCTCTTGTAGGTGAAGCGTGCCCTGAAAACGGCTGGAAGCCGAAATTCATGGCAGAAACGGGGGAATCAACCACTGAAATCACCCAAACTCCCCTGGATTCCGGAAATCAAACCGTAATGATCGCTTCCCGCGCAAATTTGATGCCTTGTGCAGAGGGATCGATTTGTCATAAGTCCGACAGGCTCCAAGCCCGAAAATTTCATGAGATCGGGCCTGGCATTCGAAACGCAAGCGATTGCAGTGCGGGCCTGAAACCGAACAGGACACGCCCTCACCACAGCGAGGAAAGGAAGATCCATGCATGGATGCTCCATGCCCTCTCGCCCATCGGTGTGCCGCCCTTGCGAACCGTTCGGACCGCCGCACCGCCGCGGGGACACGCGCCCCCCCAAGCAGGGGTTGTATCCCCTGCCGGGGTGGCTGTTCATCATACGAAGGTGACGAATTCGGGTTCGATCAGGCTCCGAAGGACGTCGCTGCGAGCGATCACACCCACAAGCCTGCCATCCATCGTGACAGGCAGGCGGATCACCTTCTTCTCCTGCATCAGCTTTACGATCTCAAGGGCCGGCGTTTCCACATCGGCACTGATCACCTCCTTGCTCATCACATCGGCGGCGGTGAGACGGACCAACTCCTTGCCCTTTCCGACCGCACTCAGCAGATCGAGTTCGGAGATGACGCCGAGGATGTGCCCCTCGTCATCGGTCACCGGCATGCCGCTGAACATGCCGGTCAACATCTGCATGGCCACATCCCGGGCCGACGCGGACCTTTTGGCCGCGATGACGGGTCGTGTCATGATGTCTTTGGCTTTCAAATCCTTCAGCAGCATCTTGCACCTCCCGGACTCCAGTCGAGTGCATAAAAAGTATAGCATGATGGACTTGATCGCGGCACATGACGCGGCGGTGGCGGCGCCGCCGGGAGGCGTGTACGGCTGCTTCCCCGGACACGGTGGCCGTTCGTGAAAAGCGGTTGACAGGGAAAACGCGCGTCACTATGGTTCGCGGCCCTTCGCCACCCGCCGGGATGACGGAGATATTTTTATACAGAGGTGGTCGATGCCGACGATCAATCAGTTGATCCGCAAGGGCCGGACGGTCAAGCGGAGGATCAACAAGGTGCCCGCATTGGGGGCGTGTCCGCAGCGCCGCGGCGTATGCACGCGCGTATATACGACGACGCCGAAGAAACCGAATTCGGCCCTGCGCAAGGTGGCGCGCGTACGCCTGACCAACGGCATGGAAGTGACCGCCTACATTCCCGGCGAGGGCCATAAGTTGCAGGAGCATTCGGTGGTGTTGATTCGTGGCGGTCGTGTAAAGGATCTGCCCGGCGTGCGCTATCACATTCTGCGCGGCGTGCTGGACACCACCGGCGTCGACGGGCGCAAGCAGGCGCGTTCCAAATACGGCGCCAAGCGGCCGAAATAAGGCGGAATCACGATGCCGCGCAAAGGTCCTGCCCCCATTCGACCCGTAACCCCGGATGCCCGCTACGGCGACCGTATGGTCTCGACCGTGATCAACAAGGTGATGTGGGACGGGAAGAAGAATATCGCCGAGAAGATCGTTTACGGGGCCATGGAGATCGCCGCCCGCAGGTTGAAGACCGAACCCTTGACCGCCCTGCACAAGGCCCTTGAGGCGGTCAAGCCCGTGGTGGAAGTGAAATCACGGCGCGTGGGTGGAGCCACCTATCAGGTACCGGTGGAGGTCAGCGAGCGCCGTCGCCAGTCCCTGGCCGTGCGCTGGCTTGTTGAATTCGCCCGCAAGCGTTCCGAGCATTCGATGATGGAACGTCTCGGAGGTGAGATTGCGGATGCCGTGTCCGAGCGCGGCGGTGCTTTCAAGAAGCGCGAAGACACGCATCGGATGGCGGAAGCCAACAAGGCATTTGCCCATTACCGCTGGTAGCGGGTTCCGGCACCGGTGTTGTGGCCGGTCGCAAGAAGGTCGGGCAATGCCAGAGAAGGAAAGCAACAGGATTCGTGCCTCGGGGCATGACCGCCTGGATCGAAGGGCGGCAGGTCGCGGGTGCTTTGTTCTTGACAGTTCGAGGATTGCGAAAAGGAGTAGCGGAACGTGGCCCGTAAGACACCATTAGAGCGCGTGCGCAACATCGGCATCATGGCGCACATCGACGCCGGCAAGACGACGACGACAGAGCGCGTGCTCTATTACACCGGCGTCACGCACAAAATCGGCGAGGTGCATGACGGTGCCGCGACCATGGACTGGATGGCGCAGGAACAGGAACGCGGGATCACGATCACGTCCGCCGCCACCACCTGCACCTGGAACAATCACCAAATCAACATCATTGACACGCCGGGCCACGTGGATTTCACCATCGAGGTGGAACGCAGTCTGCGCGTGCTGGATGGCGCCGTCGGCGTGTTCTGCGCCGTCGGCGGTGTCGAGCCTCAATCCGAGACGGTATGGCGTCAGGCCGACAAGTACCGCGTCCCACGCATCGCCTTTGTCAACAAGATGGATCGCATGGGTGCGGAGTTCTTCCGCGTCGTCGATGAAATTCGCGAACGTCTCGGCCATCACGCCGTGCCGATCAATCTCCCGATCGGCGCCGAGGATCAGTTCAAGGGCGTGGTGGATCTGATCCGCATGAAGGCCATCGTCTGGCACGACGAGACGATGGGCGCGAAGTACGACGTGCTGGAGATTCCGCAGGAACTCGCGGCGCAGGCGGAAGAATACCGTGAAAAACTGCTCGATGCCGTGCTGGTCTACGACGACGCCTTGATGGAGAGCTACCTGGAGGGCGGGGAAGTGGATGAAAAGGCCCTTAAGGCCTGCATCCGCAAGGGCGTCGTCGACATGGAGTTGGTGCCGGTCCTGTGCGGCAGTGCCTTCAAGAACAAGGGCGTTCAGACCCTTCTCGATGCCGTGGTGGACTTCCTGCCGTCGCCGCTCGATGTGCCGCCCGTCAAGGGCCACAAGCCGGATTCCGACGAGGAAGATTCCCGCCCCACCTCCGATGAGGCGCCGTTTTCGGCCCTGGCCTTCAAGGTCATGAGTGATCCCTTTGTCGGCAATCTCACTTACTTTCGCGTTTATTCCGGCGTTCTCGATGCCGGTTCCTACGTGCTCAATTCCACGAAGGGCAAGAAGGAACGGATCGGGCGCCTTCTGCAGATGCATTCCAACGAGCGCCGCGACATCAAGGAGGTCCGGGCCGGCGATATCGCCGCCGCCGTGGGGCTGAAGTTCACCACCACCGGCGACACGCTGTGCAGCGAGGAGTCTCCCATCGTGCTCGAGCGCATGGAGTTCCCCGAGCCGGTGATCTCCGTGGCCATCGAGCCGAAGACCAAGGCCGATCAGGAGAAAATGGGCGTGGCCCTCTCCAAGCTGGCCGCCGAGGATCCCTCCTTCCGGGTGCGCACCGACGAGGAGACGGGGCAGACGATCATTTCCGGGATGGGCGAGTTGCATCTGGAGATCATCGTCGATCGCATGCAACGCGAGTTCAAGGTGGACGCCAACGTCGGCAAGCCGCAGGTGGCCTACCGCGAGACGATCCGCAAGAAGGTGCAGTCCGAGGGCAAATTCGTGCGCCAGTCCGGCGGTCGTGGTCAGTACGGCCATGTCTGGCTCGAGCTGGAGCCGATGGAGCCGGGTGCCGGCTACGAGTTCATCGACAAGATCGTCGGTGGTGTCGTACCCAAGGAGTACATACCGGCTGTGGACAAGGGCGTGCGGGAGGCCATGGAGACCGGTGTCATGGCCGGTTATCCGATGGTGGACATCCGGGTGACCCTGTACGACGGCTCCTACCACGAGGTCGACTCTTCGGAAATGGCCTTCAAGATTGCGGCCTCGATGGGTTTCAAGGCCGGCGCCGCCAAGGCCGATCCGGTTCTTCTCGAGCCGATCATGAAGGTCGAGGTGGTCACGCCCGAGGATTACATGGGCGACATCGTCGGCGATTTGAACCGTCGGCGCGGCCGGGTGCAGGGCATGAGCGAGCGCGGCAACGCCAAGGTCGTGGATGCCGAAGTGCCGCTGGCCGAGATGTTCGGTTACGCCACTTCCCTGCGTTCGATGAGCCAGGGGCGGGCCAACTACACGATGCAGTTTTCGCACTACGAGCAGGTACCGAGCAATATCGCGCAGGAAATTGTTGCCAGCGTGAAGGGATAAGGAGCAAGCGATGTCGAAGGCGAAGTTTGAGCGGACGAAGCCGCACGTGAACATTGGTACGATTGGGCATGTGGACCATGGGAAGACGACGTTGACGGCGGCGATCACGAAGGTATTGAGTGAGCGTGGTCAGGCGGAGTTTAAGGATTACGGGGACATTGACGGAGCGCCGGAGGAGCGTGAGCGTGGGATTACGATTGCGACGGCGCATGTGGAGTATGAGACGGAGAACCGTCACTACGCG
>CAZHOU010000022.1:0-16298 GCA_964534165.1 uncultured Zetaproteobacteria bacterium | reverse complement strand
TTGTTCCTCAACACCTTTCCAGACTAGATGGATCATCCTGCTAGTCTAGAGCCATTTTTTTATAGCATGGATTTCATGTGCTTGCAATCCTTCCTGCAGGTACGACAGCAGGGAGGAATTCGCCGGGGATCAATTGTGGCTGTCATCAAAGGGTGGCTTCGGCTCCATCAGACTGGCCGGATCCTCGTGAATAATGATCTCCGAATCCGGAAAGGCCTGCCGGATCTTGGCTTCCACTGCATCGGAAATGGCGTGGGCGCGCAACAGCGTCAGGTTGTCATCCAACTCCAGGTGCAACTGGATGAAGGCCGTGGTGCCGGAACGTCGCGTGCGCAGATCATGCATGCCCTTGACGTGCTTGTGACTGATCACGATCTCCCGAATTCGGCGCCGGTCCTCGTCCGGCAATTCGCGGTCCATCAGGTGGTGGATGGCCTCCCTGGCAATCCCCCATGAGTTGTAAAGGATATAAAAGACAATGCAGATGGCAAAAACGGCATCGAAACCGACCCAGCCGTAGGAGGAGAGCAGTAGCGCCGCAATGACGCTGATGTTGGCCATCATGTCCGTCGTGTAGTGCAGATAATCCGCTTTGATGGCGGTGGAGCCGGATTTACGGATGGCCTGCCGCTGCAAAATCAGAAGTGCCAAGGTAGCCACAATGGAGAAGACCATGACTCCGATTCCCACATGGATGACCCCGATCTTCTGCGGGTGCAGCAACCTCCCTGTGGCCTCAAGCAACAGAAATCCGGCGGAGCCGGCGATAAACATCGATTGCCCCAGACCGGCCAGGGATTCCACCTTACCATGGCCGAATCGGTGTTCGCGGTCGGCCGGCACCAGCGCCTGCCGGATGGCCAGGAGATTGACCAGGGATGCCAGGGCATCGAGACAGGAATCGATCAGTGTGGCCAGGATGCTGATGGAATCCGTGACCAGCCAGGCGCCGAATTTGGCGAAGATCAGCACCACTGCGGTGGCCGTGGAGGCGTAGGTGGCCCGCCGCATCAGACGCGCGCTCTCACGTGCGGAAGTACGGTTGTTCATTCCCTTATTGTGCCGTATCGGACGCGGACGGCAAACCGGACAAGATCGCATAAATGGGTGACCGGAATCGGTTTTGCGAAGCTTCGGGTAGGGGATGGCGTTTTTATTTGATCGTTTCCCGTTGCTCTTGAGCCTTCAGGACGGTGCGGCGGCGCTGCGGCACAAGCGCTTGATGTCGTACAAGCGCTCGTTCGCGGCCCGGCGACCGGCGGTGATGGCTTCCCGGGCACGATAAAATTCCAGCAATCCAATGTCTCCGACATCCGGCCGCAGCATGACATCCGGGGGTGAGAGCTGCATGCGCAACTGCACCAGGGTTTCAGCGCTGATCAGTTGCGACTGATTGAGGACGCTGCTTACACCAAGGTTGTGCAGGGCGTGCCCGGCGCCTTTACGCAGGCGTCTGAATCCCTGCAGCCAGGACACGAGCTGGGGCGATGAACGCAACCATGATTTGTGCAGGAGTTCTTCCAGCCTCGCTTCCCATTCCGACGCCGACTTTTGTTGCTCTTCGTTGACCTGTTTTACGGGTGGATGGGCGGAGACGGCCAGCACTGGCCTCCCAAACCGGCGCCGTGCGACATCGAACGGCACCGGGTTGACGATGCCACCGTCCACCAGCGGGCGTCCGTCCTTGTAAAAGGGTGAAAGCAGACCGGGATAGGAGATGCTGGCACGCACGGCGTCCAGCAGATCGCCATGATCGATCACCACCTCCTCACCGTTGGAAAGATCTGTGGCGATCGCCGCGAAACCGATTTTCAGGTCTTCGATCTTTCTCCCGCCAAGATGGGGAGCCAGGAATTCGTGGATACCCTTGCCGGTGCTGATGCCGGGACCGGGGAAATCGGGTGTGAAGAGGCGAAGGGTGGAGATCCAGTCCATGCTGCAGGCCAAACGCCGGATTTCCCTGACCGGCATGCCGGCGGCATAAAAGGCGCCGATTTCGGCTCCGACGCTGGTGCCGACGATGGCACGAACGGGGATACCCTCGCGCTCCAGGACACCCAGTACGCTGATGTGCGCCAGTCCACGGGCACCGCCACCGCCCAGGGCCAGTACCAAGCCCCGTTCCGAATCCTCCTTCATGACTTCAGCCGCCACCGGAACCTCGGAATGAAGGCGGGCACACGTAGGCGGTAGTCGGCATACCCGGGATGAACCGCAAGCAATCGCCTCTCTTCCAGGCGCGATCCGATCAGGAAATAGAGCCCAATCACCGCCAGCATATGCAGACTGTTGACGCTTTGAGATGGATTTGCAAGCAGCATCAGCATAACCCCGGAATACATTGGGTGGCGCACACGGCGGTAGACACCCTGCACCCGGAACGGTTCCTTGCCATCGGGGGCGGCGGCAAGCCCCAGGAAGACCCTGGCGTCGATCACCCGGAAGGATTGCACCACGACGAAGAGTCCGAATACCTGCAGGGCGCGCAACCCAAAGGAAAGGGGTGCGTGAACTTGATACAGCGGGCTATCGGGCAGGCTGTGGACGAAGGCCATCCAAAGAACCGTCAGCACTACGGAGACCAAGCTGTAGAGCAGTCGGTAGGCACGCGCACTCATGCCTCGCCCATAGAACATGCCCTTGCAGGTTTCTGTGGCCGTGGCGCTGTGAAAGGCGGCGAACAAAAGACCGCTTGCCCAGATCCATAAGGCGCTCAATTCCCCGCCCCCTCGTTCACACGCACTCGGTGCCGCGTCCATCGGACACACCCTTCTGGTAAGAAGACTCCGGCCTCATGCCGCCGGCGCTCATGATCAAGCTTGGCGCGATGGGACAAGATTTCTGAACTTCCTGTGCGTATCGCTCTTCCAACGTCCGGAGCAGACTAACCCGCTGATCCGTCAAAAGCCACAAAAGTGCAACGACGTTCGGCCGCTGTCGTCGACGGGATAGGCCTTCCGGGCATGAAGGCAGGCCGGGCAAGCACGCTTGCGCATGCGATACCGTTCGGGTCAGGATAACCGCATGCGCTTCCTCGAATCTCCTCATGCCGACGCCCGCCCTGCGGGGATGGATGTGGAACTGATCGTGCTCCATGCCATCAGCCTGCCGGCGGGTGAGTTTTCCTGCGAACACGTCGAGGCGCTGTTCATGGGCAGACTGGAAGCGGCGGCGCATCCCTCGTTCGCCGCCCTCCACCGTTTGCGGGTTTCGGCTCACTTCGTCGTGGATCGAGACGGTGGTCTCACCCAGTTCGTACCGACATCCCTACGTGCCTGGCATGCGGGACCCTCGTGCTGGGAGGGGCGGGAGAGCTGCAACGATTTTTCCATCGGCATCGAGATGATCGGGGACGAGTTGCATCCGTTCACTCCCGCCCAATACACGCAGACGGCGCGTCTGTGCCGGGCATTGATGGCCACATATCCCCGCATTCTTCCCGATCACATCGTCGGCCATGCCGACATCGCACCGGGCCGCAAATGGGATCCCGGCCGGCAATGGGACTGGTCCCGGTTCCATCGTTCTCTCACGCATATCCGCCGTCTGGATCTGGAGGTGCGTCGATGAAGGCTTGGTTTGTTTCGATCCTCCGCCGCTTCGTGCTCCTTGCACCTGCACTCGCGCTGCTTTGTACGGTCATCGCGGATGCTGCAACACCGAAAGCTGCGGTCATCGTGGCGGCGGAGCGACAGGCTGCCGCGGCCGGGGCCGACATGCTCGTTCGCGGAGGCAACGCCTTCGATGCCGCCGCGGCCACAGCGCTGGCTCTCGGCGTGGTGGAGCCGGCATCCAGCGGCATCGGCGGCGGCGGGTTTTTCCTGCTTTACATCGCTGAAAAGCATCGTTATGTGATGATCGATGCGCGGGAGACCGCGCCGCGGCTTGCCGGCCACGGCGGGATCTATCGCACGCAATCAAGCATCGACGGCCCTCAAGCCGCCGGCGTGCCGGGACTGGCCGCCGGCATCGACCTTCTGGTGCGCAAATACGGCCGCCTGCGGCTTATGGATGCGGCCGAGCCGGCCATCCGGCTGGCGCGCCGGGGCTTCATCGTCTCCGAGAGGCTCGCCCGCATGATCCGCTGGCGGCGCAAGGCCTTCAATCCCGCCGCGCGGCGTATCTTCGACAAGCACAAGGGCGATCGCATCCGGCAGCCGCAGCTTGCGGAAACGCTCGCGCGCTTCGCCCGTCGCGGCGCGGCGGATTTCTATCGCGGCGAGACGGCGGGGAGGCTAGCAGCCGATATGGCGCGGGACGGAGGCCTGATCCGCCTCCCCGACCTCGCCGCCTACCGGGCCAGGGAACGCCAACCCGTGACCTTCGACTACCGGGGCTTCCGCTTCATATCCGCATCCCTTCCCTCGAGCGGCGGGCTTACGCTCGCGCACATCCTTGGCCAGCTCGCCGGCGACGACCTGAAGAGGCTCGGGCCCGCCGACCGCGCGCATTTGCTGATCGAGGCGATGAAGCGCGCCTACCGCGACCGCAATCAATATCTCGGCGATCCCGATTTCATCCACATCCCGAAAAACTATCTCGATCCGTTGCGCCTGAAGAAAATGCGCGATTCCATCGACATGCGGCACGCCACGCCATCGGGCAAGCTCAAGGGTCGGACCGAGCCCGGGGGGCCGGGCGCCAACACCACGCATTTCTCGATTATCGACCGCGAGGGGAACATGGTCGCCGCCACCCTGTCGATCAATTACGGCTTCGGATCGGGCTATCTGTCCCCCTCCACCGGCATCCTGCTCAACGACGAAATGGACGACTTCGCCACCCGCCCGGGCAAGCCCAATATCTACGGTCTGGTGCAGGGCGCAGCCAACGCCGTGGCGCCGGGCAAGCGCATGCTCTCAAGCATGACGCCGACGTTCGTAATCGGACCTGCGCGCACGTTCATCCTCGGCACGCCGGGCGGCTCGCGAATCATCTCGATGGTGCTGTTGGCGTCCATCCGCTTCATGCTCAATGAATCACCGTCGCAATCCTGGGTGAACGCGCCGCGATTCCATCATCAGTTCCTGCCCGACATGGTGCAGTACGAGCCGGGTGCGTTCCCTCCCGCCGTCGCCGCTGAACTTGTGAAGCGCGGCCACCGTCTGCAGAAGGTGCGCGAATATGGCAACATGCAGGCCATCCTGTGGAACCGCACGAATGGCCGGGTCATCGCCCTCCCCGACCGCCGCGGTCGGGGCGCCGTCGTGTATGTCCGGTAGAGGAAGGGTTGATGGCCTTTCCACCATGGACAAGCCCTGCTTGGCCGACGAGGAGGAATGGGTAAGATGATGCGAACGTTGAAGAAGTTGCTTCAAGGTTCTGCGGCCTTACCGGCCGCAAATCGCCGGAAACGCGGCGAGCACGACATCACCCTGGCCGTGACGGCGCTGATGATCGAGGTGATGATGATGGACGGCCGGTTGGATGCAGCCGAACGGGACGAGATCGTCGCCCGGCTCAAACAACGGTTCGGCCTTTTGCGGGAGGAGGCGGAGGAGATGATCGCGCGGGCTGCGAAAGCGGCGGATGCGGCCCACGATCTGTACCAGTTCACCTCACGCATCATCCGCGAGTATCCCCTTTCCGAACGCGCCGCCATCATCCGGGAATTGTGGCGCGTGGCCATGGCCGACGGGCATGTGGACGCCTATGAAGAGCAGTTGATCCGCAAGATCGCCGGACTGATCGGCGTGGCCCACCGCGACTTCATCGATGCCAAGATCGAAGCAAAAGAGGAGGGTTGAAATGAGCAACCATGTTTACAAATCCATCGAACTGACCGGTTCGTCGCCCCAAGGGCTGCAGCAGGCCATCGAGAACGCCGTGACGCGTGCGGGACAGAGCATTCACAACCTGCGATGGTTCGAGGTCACCTCCATCCGCGGGCATATCGAGGACGGCGCCGTTGCCCATTGGCAGGTGACCATGAAGCTCGGTTTCACGCTGGATCATTCCGCGCCTCCGGCCACGCCCGTTTGAAGCTCCGTCCCGTCTTTCTCGTCGGCCCGATGGGGGCGGGCAAGAGTACAATCGGACGATCGTTGGCCAAGCGTCTCAAGCGCCGGTTCGTGGACATGGACGAAGAGATCGTGGCGCTGTCCGGGCGTTCGATTCCACGCATCTTTCAGGAGGATGGCGAGGCTGCCTTCCGCAGGCTGGAGGCGGATACGCTGCGGCGTCTGTGCGCAGCCGAAGAGGCGCTCGTCATTGCGACCGGCGGCGGCGTCGTGCTCGATGCCGCCAATCGCAGACTCCTGCGCGAGGGCATCGTCGTCTGGCTCGATGCATCACCGGGGGTGGTGGCGGCACGTACCGCCGGCGATGCAAACCGGCCTCTTTTGGCCGGGGTGGAGCCGCTGCAGAAGGCGCGGGCCCTGGATCGGGAGCGGCGACCGCTCTACGCCGATGTGGCCGATCACCGCGTGCCGAGTGGTGAGATGACGGTGGAGGAAGCCGTGGACGACATCCTCGCTTTTCTGCGGCGGCAGGGCGATTGATGCCGCTTGTGTTCTGCGCCGGCCACGCCGCCTTCGATATCACGATGCAGCTTGACCGGCATCCGCGAAAGGATGAAAAAATACGGGCGCAGGCCATGAAATTGAGCGGCGGCGGTCCGGCGGCCAATGCCGCGGTGGCGGTGGCGAGAATGGGTGGACGCGCAGCCTTCTGCGGCTATCTGGGTCGGGATGTCTTCGGTGACCTGCACCTGCGGGAACTGGAGGATGAGGGGGTGGACACCGCATTCATCGTGCGCGGTGATGAACCCACACCGTTGTCGCTTATTCTTTCGAAACGGGACGGAACGCGTTCGGTCGTCAACTACCGATCGCGCTCTTCGTTTCTGGCCGCCGATGTCGTCGCCTCCGACACCGTGGAAGCCGCCTGCATGCTCTTCGACGGCCACGAACCGTCGCTTTCCCTGGCACTGCTTGAAATCGCCAGACACCGGCGCGTGCCCACGGTCCTCGATGCCGGTTCCATGCATGAGGGGACACGTGCGCTGGCCATGGAGGTGGATTGCCTGGCGGCCTCCGCCACGTTCGCGCGCGAATTCTGCCGCACGCGGGATGTTCAACGTGCCCTTGCGGATCTTTCCAGCCGCCATCCCTGCGTCATCATCACGCTGGGTGCCCAAGGACTCATCTGGGCACGCCGGGGGAAGAAGGGAAGGCTTCCCGCTTTCGAGGTGCCGGTGATCGATTCGACGGGTGCCGGTGATGCCTTCCACGGTGCCCTGGCGCTGGGGATGGCGCGTGGCATGGAATGGACGGAGCTTTTGCGTTTTGCCGCCGCCGTCGCGGCCCTGGTCTGCACCGGTCTGGGGGCACGAGCGCCGCTTCCTCGCATGGCGAGCGTGCTCGAAATGTTGCATGCGACCAAAGCTTCTCGTTAGCGCCTGCCTGCTGGGGCGGAGATGCCGCTACGACGGCGGCCACTGCCGCCGCGACGGATGGTTGGACGAATGGCAGCGGCAGGGTCGCCTCGTCCCCTTCTGCCCGGAAACGGCCGGAGGCCTGCCGGTGCCGCGAGAAGCGGCGGAGATCTGCGACGGGAACGCCGACGGCGTCCTGGACGGACATGCGCGCGTCCTCACCGCCGGCGGCGTGGATGTCACCGCCGCCTTCCTGCACGGTGCCGAGGAGGCTTTGGGCCTGTGCCTCCGCGAGGGAATCGGCGTGGCGGTGCTAAAGGAGGGAAGCCCATCCTGCGCCGTCCGGGAGGTCGGCGACGGCACCTTTACCGGCCACCGCCTGCCCGGCCGGGGCGTGACCGCACGCCATCTCGAGCGCCACGGCATCCGCATATGCAATGAATACATGCTTGAAGCGGTCGCGGCCACTTACGAGCGGGACGGCGATTGATGGCCAATCGCAGCCTCCCGCTCGATGATGCGCTTTATTCCTACCTGTTGCGGGTGGGTGTGCGTGAACCGGATGTGCTCGCCCGACTGCGCCGCGCAAGCGACCGCGAGGAGATGGCCATCATGCGCTCGGCGCCCGAACAGGGGCAATTCATGGCCATGCTGCTCAAGCTCATGGAGGCCGGAAGGGTGCTTGAGATCGGCACCTACACCGGTTACGCCACGTTGTGGATGGCACTGGCCCTGCCGCGGGATGGCGAGATCGCCACCTGCGATATCTCGGAGACCTGGACAGCCGTGGGCCGCCGCTACTGGCGTCTTGCGGGTGTGGAGGAGCGGGTGCGTCTCGTTCTGCAACCCGCCTTGATGACGCTGGATGCCTTGCTCGCCGAAGGCCAACGGGAATCCTTTGATTTCGCCTTTATCGATGCCGACAAGGAGAACTACCCCGCCTACTACGAGCGCTGCCTGGAACTCGTGCGCCGGGGCGGATTGATCTGTATCGACAACGTGTTGTGGGGCGGCGCCGTCGCGGACCCCAAGCGGCGGGACGGCGCCACCCGGGCCATCCGCGCCTTCAATGCCGCCTTAAAGAGGGATCGGCGCGTGGAAATCGCCATGCTTCCCGTGGCCGACGGACTGACCTTGGCGAGGAAACTGCCGCTTCATCGGCGCCGCAGATAGGGAAGCACGGCCGCCGGCACCAGACTGGTGACGTCCCCCCCCATGCCTGCAATCTCGCGGATGAAGCGCGAGGAGACAAAAGTGTAGTCCTCGCGCGCCATCACGAACACGGTTTCGATCCGCTCCTCCAAGCGGCGGTTCATCGTTGCCATCTGAAATTCATACTCGAAATCCGAAGCCGCCCGTAGGCCGCGCAGAATGGCGGCGGCTTCTTTCTCCTTGGCCAGTTCCACCAGCAGACCGGAAAATGCGGTGACCTCGACCCGATCCTCCCCGGCGAAGGTCTCGCGCACCATGGCGAGGCGGGTGTCAAGATCGAACATCGGTCCCTTACCGGCGTTTTCGGCCACGCCGATGACGATGCGATCGAACAGTTTCAAGCCGCGGTGGACCACATCCACGTGTCCGAGCGTGATCGGGTCAAAGGTGCCCGGGTAAATCGCGATACGTTTCATGATTCCCCCGCATCCGTTCGACAAAGAAAGTACAGGCAGGTGTCACCGTAACGCTTCTCCCGCACCACTGTCCAGCCCGGCGGCCATGAAGGGCGGGAGCGCGAGGATTCTTCGATGACCAAACTCCCGCAGGTGATGGCGGCCGCATCCAGCCAGGCGGGGATTCGCACGCTTACGTCCCGGCCATAAGGAGGATCGGCGAAAATGACATCAAACCGGCGGCCGTAGATGCGGGGAAGAAGCGCCCGGACGCCACCGGCTTCGATCCGCCATCGCTCTTCCAGGTGCCAGCGGCTGCGAATTTCACGCAGATGCCGGATGGCGCGCGGACTCCTCTCAATGGAAAGCACGGCCGCGGCGCCGCGCGACAGGGCCTCGAGCGCCATCAGACCGGAACCGGAGAACAGATCGAGCATGGTTCTCCCTTCGATGTCTCCAAGGATGTTGAACAGCGCCTGGCGCACCCTGGACGGGGTCGGACGAATCCCCGCTCCTTTCGGAAAGCCCAGGTTGCGGCCCCGGAAACGACCGCCGGTGATGCGCATCGTTCATCCGCGGGTGTGCCGGGAAGAGATCGGCCCCACCTCAATGACGTTCCAGTCCGTGGGTTTCAGGTAGCGGGCAGCAACGGCTTTGACGGCTTGAAGGGTGACGGCACCGACATGACTTTTCCAGGTGGCGAGGTAGTCCAGCGGCAGATCATAGAAGCCGATCATGGACAACAGGCCCACGCGCTTGGCATTCGAATCCAGGCGATGGGCGAAACCGCCGATCAGGTTGGCCTTGGCGGCGGCCAGTTCCTTCTTCGTGATCATGCCATGCGCCATGCGGGCCATGACGCGGCGCACCACTTTGAGCGCCTGCCCGCCCTGGTCGGCGCGGGTGCGCAGCGAGATCACAAACGGACCGGGCGCCGCCAGGGGCAGGAAATAGGAATACACGCCGTAGACCAGCCCCCGCTTCTCCCGCACCTCGTTCATCAGGCGGGAGGCGAAACCGCCGCCGCCCAGGATATGATTCATCAGCATGGCGGCGAAGAAGTCCGGGTCGTAGCGCGACGGGCCCAGTCGTGCCAGTTGAATGGTCATCTGACGCGTCGGCATCGAGTGCATGCGCTTTCGTCCCCGCACCGGCTTGGGCTCCGGAACGTCCCGCAGCGCCTCGGCAGGCTTCCCCTTCCAGTTGGAGAAGAGGGGGCGAAGCAGCTTGAGCGCCGCCTTAAGCGTGATGTCACCGCTGATGGCGAGGACGGCGCCCTGGGGGCGGAATTGTTGCCCATAAAGATCTTGCAGATCCTTCAGGCGGATCCGGGCCAGACTCTTGTCGTCTCCATCCGGCCGGTGCCCGTACCCGTGATGCGGATAGAGGGTGTGCACGGTCAGGCGCGCTGCTTGCACACCGGGGTTCTCCAGCGACTTCCTGGCCGCCGCCACGGCATCGGCACGCAGCACGGTGAACCGTTTTGCATCCCAGCCCGGGTGCAGGGCGGCCTCGGCCAGCGCGCGCATCCCCTGCGGCAGGGCTTCGGTGAGTGCCGTCATGGAAATGGAAAGGGAATCGCGATCGGCGGCGGCACCGAGGCGGATGGCCTCGGCATCGAGGAAATCGGCCCAGGCGATGTAATCGTGCCGGGCCGTGTGATCTTCCAGCATGGCGGCGAGCATGGCCGCCGTCCCTCCCCGACGCGGCGGATCCAGGCGGCTGCCGGCCGGAACCGTGAGTTGCATGACCACCATCGGGACATTGTGCGCTTCCATGACCAGAATGCGCAGGCCGTTGGCCAAATGCGCCTGCTGGATCGGCGGGATGGCCTGCGCCACAGCCGGTGCCAGGGTGAGCCACAGGGCAATCAGCAGGGATCGGCGTCCTTTCATCTTCCACGCCTCTTCGGTTGCAGCAGACCCGTGGTCGCACGCTCGGGCCGAATCCAGCGCCCCAGCACCCGTTGGACGTCCACGGCCGTGACACCGCGCACGGCTTTGAGCCAGTCTTCGCGCTTGTCGGCGCCGATGCCGATGCTCTCCAGTTCCCCGATTTCCTTCGCCCGAAGATAAAGGGAATCCTGGGCATAGATCTCATCGGCGATCATGCCGCGCTTGGCGGCCGCAAGCTGCTCCTTGGTCGGCCCCTTCTCGCGCAGGTGGTCAATGCTCGCCCACAGGGAGCGTTCAAAGGCCCGGGGTGTTTGTTTCGGACCCAGCATGCCGTAGGCGTTCCAGAGGTCGATGCCGATGGAAAAGGGATCGTAACCGGCTCCGACCGAGAAGGCCTTGCGGCCCTTGTCCACGATTTCGCGCGTCAGGAGCGCTGAACGTCCGCCGGCGAGAATTTCCGTCGCCACCGCCAGCGCCGCCGCCTGGCGGTCGTTCTTCCCCGGCCGCCAGGCCGGCACCGGCATGGCGACAACCAGCATCGGAAGCTGGGCCGGAAGCCTGGCCACCATGCGTTTGGGACCGAGGGGCTCCGGTTCGGTCGGCATGAAGCGGGGCGGAGCCGACCGGGACGGAAGGCGACCGAAGGTGCGTCCGACCATTTGTTTGATGTGGGCGAAATCGACGTCTCCGACGATGACGACGGTGGCGCCGGCGGGAACGTACCAGCGGCGGTAGAAGGCGCGCACATCCTCGATGCTCAGGCGTCTCAGATCCTGCATCCAGCCGATGACCGGATTGCGATAGGGGGACAGACGCAGGGCCACGGCTGCCAGTTCCTCGAACATGCGGCTGTTCGGATCATCGTCGGTGCGCATGCGCCGCTCTTCCATGATGACCCGGATTTCCTTGGCGAAATCCTCCTCCGCAAGCCTCAAGTGGGTGAAGCGATCGGCTTCCATGGCCAGCACCTCATCCACATGCTCGGCCGGTATGATCTCGAAATAGGCCGTGTAGTCGGTGGCCGTGAAGGCGTTGTCGGTGCCGCCCATGGCTGCGATGCGGCGGGAAAACTCGCCGGGGCCGAATTTGTCCGATCCCTTGAAAGACATGTGTTCGAGCACGTGTGCAAGCCCCGTCTTGCCCGGGATCTCGTCGCGCCCCCCCACCCTGTGCCACACCTGCACGATGGCCACCGGCGCCGAATGGTCCTCTTCGACCACCAGACGAACGCCGTTTGGATAGTCGGCGAACTGCAGCTTTGCGGCTGCTGCAAGCGGAACGGGAAGAGAAAAGACCATTGCGAGGGCGGCGATAAGGATGGATTGCGGTCGCATGCGCACAATGTACGCAAGCAGGCGCCCTTCGCAAGGCGGAAACTTTGCCCGCCCCGGAAGGCTTTGCTGGCAGCCCGGCGGGCCCAACGATCTCAGTGAAATTTCGGATCGTGCGCTGCCAGCAGAGGCCCGATTTTCGCCGCAGGAAGGGGACGGCTGAAATAATAGCCCTGCACCTCGTCGCAGCCATGCCGTTTCAGAAAATCCAGCTGCGCCTGGGTTTCCACCCCCTCGGCCAGCACCTTCAGTTCAAGATTGCGGGCCATGGCGATGATCGTGGCGGCGATGGCCGCGTCCTGTTTGTCGTCCGGGAGGCCGCTCACGAAGGCCTGGTCGATCTTCAGTGTATCCATGGCGAAGCGCTTCAGGTAGCTGAGGGAAGAATAACCGGTGCCGAAATCGTCCATGGCCAGCCGCAGGCCCAGCTCCTTGATGTTATGCAACAGTTGGATTGCACTCTCGGGATCACCCATCAAGCAGGTCTCGGTAAGTTCAAGTTCCAGCATGTCCGGGGCGATGGAATAACGGCGAATGGTATCGGAAAGGAGCGCCAGCAGCTCATGATCCTGCAATTGCCGCGCCGACAGATTGAAGGCGATGCGGATGCATCGTCCCGCCCGGCTCCAGCGTCGGTGCTGGCGGCAAGTCTCCTCCAGCACCCAGCGTCCGATTGGCACGATCAATCCGGTTTCCTCCGCGACGGAGATGAAGTGATCGGGAGGGACCAGGCCCCTTTTTGGATGCCGCCAGCGAATCAATGCCTCGAGGCCGATGATACGCTCGCTGGCAAGATCGATTTGCGGCTGGTAGAGCAACATAAACTGGTTTTTTGCCAGCGCCTGCTTCAATTCCTCTTCCAGTCGCTGTCGTGCCTCCAGTTCCTGCGTCATTTCGGTGGTGAAGAATTCATGCCTGTTCTTGCCGGCATGCTTGGCACGATAAAGGGCGATGTCCGCATGTTTCAGCAACGCCTCCGGATCCATGCCGTCGTCCGGATACAGGCTGATGCCGAGACTGAACGAAACATCCACTCTTCTTCCTTCCAGACTCAACGGCTGTTGCATGGCGGTCAGGATCTTCTCGGCCACCGCCATCACGTCCCGCACGCTGCCGATCTCGCTCAAAACGGCCACAAACTCGTCGCCTCCCAGTCGGGCGACGGTGTCCTCGGCACGCACGCTCGCCTTCAGGTTGCCGGCGATCAATTGCAGCAGCACATCGCCGGCCGTGTACCCCAGGGTGTCGTTGATGAGCTTGAAGTTGTCCAGGTCGAAGAAAAGCAACGCCACCTTGTGCTTGTGCCTCCTCGCCTGGGCGATGGCCTGTTTCAACCTGTCCTGGAGCAGGATGCGGTTCGGAAGATTCGTCAGGGCATCGTAATGGGCCAGGCGGTAGACGTGCTTTTCCGACAGTTTCTTTTCCGTGATGTCGGTGAACGAGGCGATGTAATGGCTGATTTCACCCCGATCATTGCGGACGGCCGCGATACTCTCCCATTGCGGGTACACGTCGCCGTTTTTGCGCCGGTTCCATATCTCCCCCGCCCACTGGCCCGTTTCGTTCAGGCTGGCCCACAGGTTCTGATAGAAGGATTCATCATGGCGGCCGGATTTCAGCAGGCGCGGATTCTGCCCGATCGCCTCCTCGGCCGAGTAGCCGGTGATTTCGGTAAAGGCGCGGTTGACGCGCAGGATGTTGGCCATCTCGTCGGTGATCATGATGCCCATCGGGCTCTCGCTGAAAACGGTTGCGGTCAACCGCAGATCCTCCTGCGCCTGGGTCAGGGTGGTGATATCGCTGCCGTAGGCATGCGCGCAGCCGTGTTCGGGAATACCGAGGATGACAAACCTGAAGTCACGCCCTCCGACATGGATGTCCGTCACCATCTCCAGGCTCTTCCGGATCAGCGACTTCACGCCCGGACCTGCAAGCTCGGGAAAGATTCCGGTGGCCGGGGCGCCGGCGATCGCGGCCTGGCCGAAAACGGACCTTGCGGCCGGATTGGCGTCGGCAATCCGGCCGTGCCGGTCGAAGCGCAGCACGGGAGCCGGGTTCAGCTCGGCAAACAGGGCGATTTTCTGCATTTGCGCTTCCGCCCGCTTGCGCTGGGTGATGTCGTAATAGTGCTCGATGCGGCCTCCCGCGTAGAGACCGGATTGGATGGGTTGGCTCCAGTGCTCCAGCCAACGTTCTTCGCGGTCCGCGGCCGGCATCACATGGCACTCGAAATGCTCGACGTAGGTGTTGTTGTCGTAGGTTGCGAACACGGTATTCTGGAATCGTTCGGGATCGTCGAAGATGCCCTTGATATGTTCCCGGATGAGCTTCCGCTTGTCCTTCCCGATCACGTCCTGCCGTCTCAAGCCGAAATAGCGCTCCAGCGCCTTGTTGATCCAGGCCACCTTGAAATCCCGGTCCAGGATGAACACGCCGACCTTCGAGGTATCCAGCACGTAATCGGAAATCGTCCGGTATCTTTCCTCGCTTTTCTTCAGCGCCATCTCCGCTAATTTCGCGGGTGTTTTGTCGCAGATCACCACCTGCACGGCCGGCTCACCCTCGTAGAGGATGGCGGTGGCGGCAACTTCGGCAATGATGACGCTGCCGTCGGCCTTGAGCAGTTTCTCCTCCACGCTTTGGACGGAATCCCCGGGCGCCTGAAGGCTGCGGATTCGTGCCTTGATGGATGCAAGGCTGTCCGGATGCACGAAATCAAACACGGGACGGTCGATCAACTCCTTGCTGTTTGCAAACCCGAAAATGCGTGCGCTCGCCGGATTGGCATAGCGGATCTTTCCTCGCTGATGCACCACCACGGCGTCCGGCATGGCCTTGAGCAGTTGCGCGAAGCCTTCCACCATCTTCCGGAGCGGTACCTGCGGGGGCTGGGCCTGATCGGATTTCATGCTTCCATACCTCGATGCATGCGAAGTCTCATTCGATCCCGGCATCCGCCGACCGCCGATCCCTGAGCATCCTTTCCACGCATGCGAGCAGCTGCACCCGGGTGAAGGGTTTGGTCAACACGGCCCCGGCACCGGCTCCAAGCGCCCGCGCGATGGATTCAGGGTCGTCCAGCACCGTAATGACGATCATCGGGATCTCGGCCGTGACGGCATCGCTCTTGAGCTGCTGCAACACGTCGAACCCGTTCACCACCGGCATCATGATATCCAGCAGAATCAGATCCGGGCGGATGGAGCGCACAAAATCCAAAGCTCTGGCACCGCTTTCGGCGGTGATGGTGCGACAGCCCTCGGCGACCAGTATATCGTTCAAGAGCGCCCGATTCGCCGGCTCATCGTCGACAATGAGGATGCTTTTTCTTGTCAGCATGTTCGTCTCCGTCATGGCGTGATCAAGAAGCATTCCCGCTGTGTACAGAGAGGAATTCGGGTTTTTTCTTCTGCAGACAGCCGCCCAGGACGGCCAGAAACAGGCGCGTGTCCACTGGCTTGGGCAAAACGGCGTCGGCACCGGCTTTGCGGACGGCCTGCATCAAACCAGTCTGGTTGAAGGCACCGGTGACCACCATGACAATCATGTTCGCAACCAGCCCCGCATCTTCATGCAAGCGGTGGAGCACATCGATGCCGTTGATGCCCGGCATCAGAATATCCAGAACGAGCACATCCGGACGCCAGGCGCCCATCTGGATCAGACCGGAATAACCGTTGTGGACACATCTGCTCTCGCACGGAAGCCCGGATTGTTCGATGACAGCGGCAAGCAGCTCGCAGGCCGCCGGATCATCGTCGAGAATGAGGATGCGCAATCGATCACCGCCATCGCGTACACGGACACCGTGCGTGCGCATCCATTCCCGCAGGGCCGATTCCGGAATGCGCCAATGGCCGCCGGGGGTCCGAACGCCTTCAAGAGCACCGTTGGCGATCCAGCGCTTGATCGTATTCAAACCGACGCCGAGCAGGCGCGCCGCCTCTCCTGTGGTCATGTAAGCCATGGATACTCTCCAACTGTCCTCAAGATACATGGACATTTTGGATAGATCAATCGTTTTGGACAATTCGAAGGGGTTGAGTCCCTATACTGCTGTAAATTCATATGAGGTGGATGGCCACCTGCT
>CAZHOU010000021.1:0-16313 GCA_964534165.1 uncultured Zetaproteobacteria bacterium | reverse complement strand
CGATTACCAATCACGAATAACCAGTCACCGATTTCTGCGTCCTCCATCCGCGATCCCATGAAAAATCCGGGCTATACTTATCAATCATGAAGCATTACACGCGGGACAAGAGCGGCGGTCACCGCTGGGCCGTGCGTGTGGGTACGGAGATCGTGGCTTCCACGATGATCGGTCTCGGGCTGGGATATTTTCTCGATCGCTGGCTGGGCACGCGGCCGTGGCTTTTATTGCTGTTCTTCCTTTTCGGCGTAGCCGCCGGATTTCTGAATCTCTATCGGGCGCTTCGCAGTTGAACATGGGATGGGGGCGGCAACCTTGACGGCGATGAAATCTCCCGTGGGTGGACCGCAGTTTCTGGCACATTTCCACATCAAAAACTACATCGAACTGTCTCTCTTCGGGGTGGATATCTCCATTTCCAATGCCGTCGTATGGATGTGGCTGGCAACCTTGGGGGCGTTTGCCTTTTTCATGCTGGCCTTTTCGCGTCCGCGGCTGGTTCCGGGACGATTGCAGATGCTGGCCGAGATGGGTCATGACTTTGTCGCCGCCATGGTGCGGAAGAATGTACGGCCGCAGGGACGCCGCTATTTTCCCGTCGTGTTCACGCTCTTTTTCTTCATTCTTTTCGGCAATCTTGTGGGCCTGCTTCCCGGCGCCTTCACGCCCACGTCCCAGATCATCGTCACCGCCACACTGGCGGCCTTCATCTTTTTTCTGACCGTGATCATCCGGGTGTTGAAGCACGGCTTCGGATTCTTCCGTGCCTTCGCCCCCGGGGGCATGCCCAAGCTGATCCTGCCGTTGCTCGTGCCCATCGAACTGCTTTCCTACATCGCCCGGCCGGTCTCCCTGGCCGTGCGTTTGTTCGCCAACATGACTGCCGGCCATACGGTTCTGGCCGTGATCGCCGTTCTCGGCACGGCCGTCCCCTGGCTGGCCGCGATCGTGCCGATGGCGTTGTCGGTGGTGCTCCTGGCGGTGGAGGTGTTTATTGCGTTTATCCAGGCGTTTATTTTTACCATCCTGACTTGTGTGTATATTGACGATGCACTGGATGAGGGTTGATGACAGCAAAAAGGAGGCAGGATCATGGATACGAGTGCGGCATCGTTGATTGGTATGGGGCTGGCTGCTGCGGGCATGGGCGGTTCGGGCATCGGTATCGGCTATGTTTTCGGCAAGATGATCGAAGCCGTGGCAAGGCAGCCGGAGGCGGAGCCGCTTTTGTCCAAGTATGTGTGGATTGGTTTTGCCCTGGTCGAGGCCATCGCCCTGTATGCCCTGGTCGTGGCCTTTATCATCATGGGTCAGGGGTAGCCCAGATTTTTCACGCAGAGCATGCAGAAATCGAGAGCTGAGGACTGAGCAATGGAGATCGAGGAGCGCAGATATCAGGGTTCAGGGGTCAAGGTTCAGGGATCGGAAAACGTTGGCGCCTGATTCGATGTCGGCGACCGGATAAAGGCGAGAGGCTTGGCTTGTATTTTCCGACCGCCAATCATCCGACATGCGTACCCTGTTGCTCGATGCCCTGAACGATTGCGTATGTGCAGCCACCGGATTGCCAGGATGCGGGGACCAAGGCGCATGAGAGCGCCGGCCCAAATGGCGGCCGGTGCCGGCCTGCCGCAGTTTGATCCCGCGCACTTTTCATCCGAGGTTTTCTGGGAGATCATCAGTTTTCTGCTGTTGCTGTTTCTGTTTCAACGCTATGTGCTGCCCCGGATCAATGCCATCCTGGATGCGCGCAGCATGCGCATTCAGCGGGCACTGGAGGAAGCGGCGGCCAAGCGCCGGGAATCCGAGGCCTTGCTGGACGAGTACCGGCGCCGTTTGGATGCCGTGCACATCGAAGCCGAGGAGATCTTGCTGGAGGCCAGAAGGGAGGCGGCGGAGATCCATGCCCGGGCCATGGAGCAGTTGCAGGCGGATATTCAGAAAAAGAAAAAGGTCGCCCGCAAGGAGATCGCCTTCGCCAAGCACAAGGCAATGGAGGAGATCCGTCGGCAGAGTGCCGAGCTGGTCGTGGCGGCCACCGAGAAACTGATCGGGCGCGAAATGGATCCGGCCACGGCCAGGAAATTGGTGGAAGAAGCGGTCATGGATTTGAGCCGCAAGAGGTAGGCGCTTTGCAAGGCCGCACTCGTTGTGCGACCCTTTCGTGCCAAAGAGATCCGCTGGAGGTGAAATGATTCCGGAAATGCAACATCCCGATCTGCATGTGTGTGTCCTGGCTGCGGGCCGGGGCAAACGCATGCGCTCCAGCACTCCCAAGGTGCTGCACAAGGTGTTGGGACGGGCCATGATCGATTACGTGCTGCACACGGTGGAGGAGCTGCGTCCTTGCGCCATTGCCATCGTGACCGGCCACGGCAGCCGCCAGGTGCGCGCCCATGTCGGTCAGCCGCGCAATCTGGAGTGGGTGGTCCAGGATCGGCAACTGGGCACCGGCCATGCCATCCGCCAATGTGAGAATGTGATCCAGGACGTGCGTGATGTGTTGATCGTGTGCGGGGACACGCCGCTCCTGCGCAGCGAGACCCTGGCCCGATTGGTGGCCGCGCATCGGCAAAGGGACGCGGCGGTCACCGTGCTCACCGCCGAGGTCGACGATCCCCGGGGTTACGGTCGCATCCTTCGGGATGCCGAGGGGAATGTTCAGGCCGTCATCGAGGAGAAGGATGCCTCCGACGACCAGAAACAGATCCGTGAGGTCAGCAGCGGCATCTATTGCGTGCAACGCGACGTCTTGTTCACGCTTTTGCACAAATTGGACAACCGCAATGCCCAAGGCGAATACTATCTTCCGGACATCGTGCCGCATGCCGTGAAGGCGGGGCTGGCCGTGGCCGCCGAGAGGATGGCGGATGCCGGGGAGATGGCCGGGATCAACGACCGCGAGCAGCTCGCGCGGGTCGAGGATGCGATGCAGCGCCGGATCATTCGTGACTGGCAAATCAGCGGTGTGACCATTGAAAAGCCCGAGACGGTGCGGATCGAAGCGACGGTGAGCATCGGCACGGATACCCTGATCCGTGCCGGCTGTCACCTGCTCGGCTCGACCCGTATCGGAGACGAATGCCGGATCGGCCCCTACGCCGTGCTGGAGGACACCTGGCTGGATGATCAGGTGGAGGTGGCGGCGTTCAGCCATTTGCAGGGCGGCAGCGTGGGCATGTACGCTCGTATCGGCCCCTTCGCACGCCTGCGGCCCGGGACGGAGCTGGACGAGGAGGTTCATATCGGCAATTTCGTCGAGATCAAGAACGCCATCATCAATCGCGGCAGCAAGGTGAACCATCTGAGCTACATCGGCGATACGGAGATGGGGGAATACTGCAATGTCGGAGCCGGCACGATCACCTGCAACTACGACGGCGCCAACAAGCACAAGACGATCATCGGGGACCGGGTGTTCATCGGTTCGGACACCAAATTGATCGCGCCCGTGCACATCAAGTCCGATGCCACGGTTGGTGCCGGCAGCATCATCACCAAGGATGTCGAGGAAGGCGGCCTGACACTTTCCGAGCGCACGAGCCAGCGCTACATCTCCGGCTGGAAGCGGCCGCGCAAGGGCAAGCGTTGAGTCGGGGCGGGTGTATGCCATGCCGCTGAAGGGCCCGTCCTGATGTGCGGCATCATCGGCGTGGCCTGTCGTCAAGGGGTGAGGGAACGCATCATGGCGGGTCTGGCGCGCATGGAATATCGCGGCTACGACAGTGCCGGTCTTTGCGTGCGCCGCCCGGACGGCCTGGTATGCCGCAAGGAGCCCGGAAAACTGGAACGGCTGGCCCGCGCCCTGGCCGGCGGTGATGTGGAGGGGGATCTCGGTATCGGACACACCCGCTGGGCCACCCACGGGGAACCGAGCCGGGACAACGCCGACCCGCATGTGGGGGGCGGTGTGGCGGCGGTTCACAACGGCATCATCGAGAACCATGCCGAGCTGCGGGCCGAGTTGCAGGCGGCCGGCGCTTCCTTTTGTTCCCAGACGGACAGCGAGGTGATCCCTTGGTTGATGGCCTCCCTGCTCAAGGCCGAGAGGGACCGGGAGGCGGCCTGGCGGGCCATGTGCGGGCGCTTGCGCGGAGCCTATGCCATCGTAGCCATTCTGGAAGACGACGAGGAGCGGTTGTGGTTCGCCCGCCGCGGCAGTCCGCTGCTGTTGGCACGGGGGCAAGGCGCCGTCTACGCCGCCTCCGATGTGCTGGCCGTGACCGGCATGGCCGATGAGGTCGCTTATCTGGAAGACGACGATTACGGCTATATCGCACTGAGCGGGCACCGTGTCTATCACTTGAATGCGGGAGCGGTTCGGCGACCCTGGAAACCCATGCCCCAGGCGGAAGGAGTCGCCGACAAGGGCGGTTTCACCCATTTCATGGAAAAGGAGATCCATGAACAGCCGGGCGTGCTGATGGACATTCTGCGGTCGTATGTCCGTGATCGTCAGATCGTCTTTCCGGAGGCTCCGATGTTGGATACGAAGCGCTTGCCCGACCGCATCGTCATGGTGGCCTGCGGTACGTCCTACCATGCGGCGCTGACGGCGCGTTATTGGCTGGAACGCTATCTGAAGATTTCCGTCGAAGTGGACATGGCCAGCGAATATCGTTATCGCAACCCGGTGATCGGCGACGACACCTGGCTGGTGGCGTTGTCGCAATCCGGGGAGACGGCGGATACGCTCGAAGCGTTGCGCATGTTCAAAGCCCAGACACCGGACAACCCCGTTTTGGCCTTGTGCAATGTGGCGCATTCCTCCCTGGCACGGGAATCCGACGGCGTCATCCGCCTGCTGGCCGGCACGGAAATCGGTGTCGCTTCCACCAAGGCCTTCACGGCCCAGCTTGCCGTACTGGCTCTGATGACCCTGAAGCTGGCGCATGCCTGCGGCGCCATCTCCGCTGTGGCGCTGAATTCGCACCTGAAGGCCTTGCGAGCGACGGCGGCCGGCATGCATACGTTGTTGCAACAGCGACGGGAGATGGAGGCCCTCACCCGCCTTTTCGTCTCGGTGCACGGCGCTCTTTTTCTTGGACGCGGCCCCTGTTATCCGCTGGCCCTCGAGGGGGCTCTGAAGCTAAAGGAAATCTCCTACCTGCATGCCGAGGGCTATGCCGCCGGAGAAATGAAACACGGACCCATCGCCCTGATCGACGACAAGATCCCGGTCGTGGTGCTGGCGCCGCAGCAGTACCACCTGCAAAAGGTGTTGTCCAATCTGCAGGAGGTTCAGGCTCGCGGTGCCAGGGTGATCCTCATCACCGATCTCCCCGCCGAGGCGCAGCCGCAGGGTGTGGATGCCGTGATTTCACTGCCAACGGGTGATTACTTCACGACCCCCCTGTATGCCGCCATTCCGTTGCAACTGCTGGCCTATTACGTCGCCCGCAGCCGGGGTACGGATGTGGATCAGCCCCGCAATCTGGCCAAGTCCGTCACCGTGGAATGACGGGTGAACCTGCTTTGACACGGGCCAAAGATACTCCTACGCTGTTGTGGCAGTGGAATTAAGCGGGAGAACGAGGGTTTATGGTATCATCGGCGATCCGGTGTCGCATTCCCTGTCTCCGATCTTGCAGGGGCGTTTTTTCTCGCAGTACGGTTTGGATGCGGTCTACGTGCCGTTTCGCGTTGCCGCCGGCGTCCTGGGCAGGGCGGTGGATGGTCTGTGGGCTGCGAATGTGGCGGGATTGAACGTGACCGTACCCCACAAGGAGGCCGTGCTCGAAAAGGTGCGAGCGGCCCGGGATGCACGCGTGATCGGAGCGGTGAACACCCTCCGCCACACGGCAGGCGGATGGCGGGGGTTTAACACGGACTGGTTGGGTTTTCGAGCGGTTGTCCGCGCCCTGAAGGTGAGGGTACGGGATGCCGGCGTTCTGATGTTCGGTGCCGGCGGCACGGCCCGGGCCGTGTTGCATGCGCTGGCCGCCGAGGGTGCGGGGACCGTCATGATATGCAATCGCGGGGCCGAGCGCCGGCGCTTGCTGATCGAGCATGCGAGAAAGGCCTATCCGGGGCTCTCCGTGGAAGCGGTGGATTGGGAGCAGCGGGCGGTCGACCGCGCCTGCGATTCCACTTCCCTTCTGGTCAATGCCACGAGCATCGGTCTGGGGCCGAAGCCCGCTTCGTTTCCCTTCCATCTTCGCGGGCCGGCGGCCGTGGATGCCGTCTATACCCGGAGCGGGGATACGCTGTTCGTAAAGGCGGCTCGCGACGGGGGTGCCCGGGCCGTGGACGGCCTGCCGCTTCTGGTGGCCCAGGGGGCGGAATCCTTTCACCTCTGGGAGCGTCGGCATCCGGATCCCCTGCCGGTCTTGCGCTGGCTGGAGCGGTGGCTTGATCGCCCGGCCGCGGAGTTGCCAGGCTGGGAGAAGCCGGCATGAGATCGACGCGCCTGGGGGATCTCTTGCTGCGCGAAGGCGTGTTGAGCCGCGAACAACTCGACGAGGTCGTCCGGGACATGAACGTCAACGGCGGCACCCTGATTTCCCAATTGATCAAGAGAAAGATCTGCAGCGAGGAAAGCATCATCGACTTCATTTCCAAGCACTTCGGCCGTCCCATCGTGGATCTGGACAAGATCCATGTACCCAACGACATCGCGCGCATTCCACTGGACATCATGCGCAAGAACATGGCCCTGCCCATCAAGAAGGCGGGCAATGTGCTCACCCTGGCCGTCGCCGATCCCTACGATATTCACGCCCTGGACGAAATCGCCTTCATCAGCGGCTGCCAGGTGGAAGTGATGATCGCCCGTGAAAGTCAGTTGACTCGCTACCTTGAAGAGGCGCAGGTGGCCAACCGGCAATTGGACGAGGTGCTGGCGGATCTGGGCGCCAGCAACATGGAAGTGGTGGATCTGAGCGAAAGCGATGTGAGCGAAAACCGGCTGGCGGCGGAAACGCAGGAGGCGCCGGTCGTCAAGCTCGTGAATTTGGTGTTGCTCGATGCCATCAAGCGCGGCGCGTCCGACATCCATCTCGAACCCTACGAGAAGGTCCTGCGTGTGCGCTACCGTATCGACGGCGTGTTGCAGGAGATCATGAACCCCCCCATCAAACTGCGCAACGCCATCGTCTCCCGCATCAAGATTCTGGCCCGCCTGGACATCTCCGAGCGGCGCCTGCCCCAGGACGGCCGCATCAAGCTGCGTCTGTCCAAGGCCAAGACCGTGGATTTCCGGGTCTCCGTGTTGCCGACATTGTTCGGCGAGAAGGTGGTCATGCGACTGCTCGATCCCGCCAATCTGCAGTTGGACATGGATAAACTGGGCTACGACTCCCAGGGCCTGCGCTGGTTTCGCGAGGCCATCCATCAGCCGTACGGGATGGTTCTCGTCACCGGTCCCACCGGCTCCGGCAAAACAGTCAGCCTGTATTCGGCCGTTTCCGAACTCAATCGCCCCGATGTCAACATCTGCACGGCGGAGGATCCGGTCGAGTTCAACTTCATGGGCATCAACCAGGTCAACATCAACACCGACATCGGCCTTGATTTCCCCGCCGTGCTGCGCTCCTTTCTGCGCCAGGATCCGGACATCATCCTGATCGGCGAGATCCGGGATTTCGAAACCGCATCGATCGGCGTCAAGGCGGCCCTGACCGGGCATCTCGTGCTGGCGACTTTGCACACCAACGACGCCCCATCCACGATGAGCCGCCTGGTCAACATGGGCATGGAAAAATTCCTGGCGGGAACGGCGGTCAACCTGGTTTCGGCCCAGAGACTGGCGCGCCGTGTCTGCCGGGAATGCATGGAGCCGGTCAAGATCCCGCCCGCGGCGTTGATCGATGCCGGCGTGCCCAAGGAGGAGGTCAAAAAATACCAGCCCGTCCAGGGCAAGGGTTGCGCCGCCTGCAACGGCACCGGCTTCAAGGGGCGCATCGGCATCTACCAGGTCATGCCCATCTTTCCCGAGATCCGCGAGGCCGTCTACGCCGGGGCCAATACGAACGAGATCAGGCGGATCGCGTTGCGCCACGGCGTCAAGACCCTGCGACAGGCTGCGCTCGAAAAGGTCCAGGAAGGCATCATTTCCCTGGATGAATGCCTGCGAGTGACGATCGCGGACTGAGCGGGAGATTCGGTGAAGCGCTTGACTTGCAGATGGGGAATGTGCAGGGAGACGCCGTCAGGATCCAGGGGGCGGCCGGGCGGTTGCCGGTGGGCCCCGACAGTCTTCGGGCATGGGGCGAGATCATGAATCCAATGCTCCGGCTGCAAGATCCGGATTGATGGCGGTCTTTCACTGGCAGGCCCGGACGCGCCAGGGGCAATCCCAAAGCGGCGAGATTGAGGCGGGCGATCGGAATGCCGCCATGATGACGTTGCGCCGGCAGGGGTACCTCGATATCCGGGTCAGGAAAAAGCCCACGTCCATTCAGGTGCGACCGGCCACGATCAGCGACAAGGAGATCACCATCTTCTTTCGCCAGCTGTCGACGATGATCAACGCCGGGCTGCCGCTGGTGCAATGTTTTCAACTGGCGGAACGGGGTTCGGGCAACCCCAAGATGACGCAATTGCTTCGGGACATTCGGGAACGCATCGAGGGCGGCGCCCCCCTGGCCCAGACACTGCGCGAGTTCCCCAAGTATTTCGACCGCCTGACGTGCTCCCTGGTCGAGGCCGGTGAGCAGGGCGGCATCCTGGATTCAATCCTGCTGCGATTGTGCGTCTACAAGGAAAAGGCGAGGTCCTTGAAAAGCAAGATCAAATCCGCGCTTGTCTATCCCGCGGCCGTCATCGTCGTCGCCTTCGTCGTCACGGCCGTGCTGATGATTTTCGTCATCCCGGTCTTCGGTCGCATGTTCGCCGATTTCGGGGTGCAATTGCCGGCGCCCACGCGCCTGGCGATCGCCATTTCCGATGCCTTTGTTCGCTTCTGGTACATGGTTCTGATCGTCCCGGTGTTGCTGGTGGCCGGCCTTCGCCGCTTGTATCGGACAAGTGCGGGCCGCTACCGCATCCACCACCTGCTGTTGCGTCTGCCGGTGCTGGGGGATGTGCTGCGCAAGGCCGCCGTGGCCCGTTTTTGCCGCACCTTCTCCACCCTGCTGGCGGCCGGCGTGCCCATCATGGACGGTCTGGAAACCGTGGCGGAGACGGCCGGCAACATGGTTGTGGAGGAGGCGGCACGAGAGGCGCGGCAATCCATCAGTCAGGGACAGACCCTGGCGGCGCCGCTCGAACGCAGCGGTGTATTTCCGCTCATGGTGACGCAGATGGTGGGAATCGGGGAGGAAACCGGCAACCTGGAGGAGATGCTGGCCAAGATCGCCAGCTTTTATGAGGAGGAGGTGGATTTTGCCGTGAACAACATGACGGCCCTGATGGAGCCGTTGATCATGGCCTTCTTGGGCGTCGTGATCGGCAGTCTCGTGATTTCGATGTACCTGCCGATCTTCAAGATGGCCTCGGTGATTTAGCCCGGATTTTCATGATGACCATCTGTCGGGATTATTTCGCGGTTCCTTTCTTATCTGCACGGGCCGGCAAGCAAGGACTGAGGGCCGAGGTTCAAGGATTGAGTGACAAATCATGCGTATCGTGGTGCAACAAGGGATGCTTCCTCGTTACTCGTTACGCTTTGCTCAGTCCTGTTGGCCGGCACCAGGCAGGCGCGATCCCATGAAAAATCCGGGCTAGGCATGAGGATGGAGCGGCATGGTCCAATCACCCATCACCGGTCACGAATCGCCGGCCTTTTGTCCTCCGTGCGCAAGCGCGCACGAAATCCGGCTGCGCTCTCCTGAGCCGTGTCGCCCACGTTTCTCCTGGCCGCCTGTGTTTGTCTGGGCCTGATCTTCGGCAGCTTCGCCAACGTTCTCGTACACCGTTTGCCGCGCCGGCGATCCATTGTTTTTCCGGGCAGCCATTGCCCCGCTTGCGGCCACCCGATCCCCTGGTATGACAACATCCCGCTCCTCTCCTATCTCCTGCTGCATGGTCGTTGCCGCCATTGCCGCGCGTCCATTCCATTCCGGTATCCACTGCTGGAGGCGGGGATGGCAGCCACGTGGGCCTATCTGGGCTGGCATTTCGGTTGGGGGCCCGAACTTTTGCAGGCCCTGGTTCTGGCCACGCTGTTGTGGACGCTCAGCTGGATCGATCTGGAAACCGGCCTACTTCCCGACAGCCTCACGCTGCCGGGATTGGTGGCGGGTCTTCTTTTCTCGCTGTCGGCCGGTCATCTGCTGGACAGCCTGATCGGCGCAGGGTTGGGTTATGGTTTTTTGTGGCTGGTGGCACGCGTTTTTTTGCTGCTCAGCGGTCGGGAGGGCATGGGCCATGGCGATTTCAAACTGCTTGCCATGTTGGGGGCGTTCTTCGGCTGGCAGGCGTTGCCGCTCATCTTGCTGTTTTCCTCCCTGTCCGGGGCGGTGATCGGCGGCGCCTATCTGGTTCTCGTTCGGCGCGATGCGCGGGCTGCGATACCTTTCGGCCCCTTTCTGGCCGTCGCCGGCATGATCTGGCTCTTGTGGGGGGAGGAATTGCTTTCCTGGTATTTTCTTGTGAGTGAAAAGTGGGCGGGGTAGCGAAAATCGGCCTGACCGGAGGCATCGGTAGCGGGAAATCCACGGTGGCGGCCATGTTCGCCGCAATGGGGGTGCCGGTGCTGGATCTGGACCGGGTCGGCAGGCGTGTCGCTGAACGAGCCGAGGTCAAGGCCGCGCTGGTCTCCGCATTCGGAAAGGCCGTGCTCGCTGCCGATGGCCGGCTTGACCGCCGTAGGCTGGCCTCGCTTTGCTTTGCCAGCGAGGAGAAAACAGCCTTGTTGAACAGCATTATGCACCCGCCCATCTGGCGGCAGGCCGAGGCCTGGATCGCCGAGCAGCACGCCCCCTATGTGTTGATCGAGGCTTCGGTGTTGATTGAATCCGGCGCCGCCTCCCGCATGGATGCGGTCATTGTCGTGCTGGCCGCCGAAGACGTGCGCCTCCAGCGTGTGTTGGCACGTGGAGATCTCGATCGCACCCGCTTCCGGGCCATCCTGGCACGTCAATGCAGTGACGCGGAGCGGCGGCAGGTGGCCGACTACGTGATTGAAAACAACGGCTCGCTGGAGCAATTGCGCGTGCGGGTGAAACGCCTGCACCGTCTGCTCATGGAGCGCTACGCCGATCATACGTAGCCGTAAGATGGCGGTTGACTTGGTGCGGCAAAGAAGCCAACGTGCGCGCCATGTACGCCGTCAACGATGCCATGCTTACCCTGATCCTTCGCTTCGTCGGTCGCAGCGAACGGGATATCGACTTCTGCAATCAGGAATTCCTTTCCAGGCAGGTCAAGGCCATCCGGGCCTATGTCGAGAAATTTCCACCCGAGGAACGAAGGATGCGGGCCATTGAATGGATCGCCACATGCGCACGCCAATATCGAAGGGCATGGGAGAAGGAGACCCTGGGGAGGGAAATTGCCGGCCACCGCTGCCCGGATTGCCCCCTGCTGGCCTCCGGCAGCGAGGAACATTGCCCGATCCATGCGCGCTGGATGGAGTTGCTGCGCGAGTACATGAACGATGAGATCAGTTCCAGGGAATATGTCGAAAGTTCATTGGAGCTTTTGGCCCAGCACAAGGAAGATCTCCGAATCCGACACGGCCGCTTGCGGGCCAACGGCGGCTGATCCGCGTTCAGGCCGCGGCCCGTACCGGTCGCAGGCGGATGCCGAACAACAACTTGGCCGCTTCCTCAAAATGTTTGACGTAGTGGATGTTCAGCCCTTCGGTGACCGTTTTCGGCAGTTCATCGATGTCCGCCTCGTTGGCGACGGGCAATACGACATCAAAAACGCCGAGCCGCTTGGCCGCAAGCAGTTTCTCCCGCACGCCGCCGATGGCCAGGACCTCTCCGGTCAGCGTCAGCTCCCCGGTCATCGCCATCGCAGCCGGCGGTGCATTCAAGGCCAGTGACAGAAGAGCCGTGGCCATGGTGATGCCGGCGCTGGGTCCATCCTTAGGTACGGCCCCCTCCGGCACGTGCAGGTGGACGAAGGCCTTGTCGAAGAAGTCCGGCGGGGCGCCGAAACGGGGCAGGTTGGCCGTGACATAGGAATAGGCGATTTCCGCCGACTCCTGCATAACCTTGCCCAGTTGTCCGGTCAGCTTCAGTCCCCGGCGGTCACGGTGCGCGACCGTGGCTTCCAACGTCAGCGTGGTTCCACCCATGGCCGTCCAGGCGAGTCCCGTCGCCAGCCCCACTCCCCGGCGTAGCTTCTTTTCGCGGAAGCGCGGCTTGCCGACCAATTCGTCAAGCATCCGGGCCTTGATCACTACCGGCACCTTCCATTCCTTACGCAGTAGTTTCATCGCCGTCTTGCGTTGAATCTTCTTCAACAACTGTTCGAGCTGGCGCACGCCCGGCTCGCGCGCGTAGTCCTCGATCAGATGTTTGAGCGCCGTGCGCGTCAGCCTGACTTCAGTGGATTTGAGCGCATTCTCCCTGAGAAGGCGCGGCCAAAGATGCTTGCGCGCGATCTCCATTTTCTCGGCCCCGATGTAGCCGGGCAGGCGGATGAATTCCGCCCGGTCCAAGAGCGGTGGCGGCACAGTATCCAATTGGTTGGCCGTGAGCAAAAACAACACCCGCGACAGATCGAAACGCACATCGAGATAATGGTCGAGAAAATCCCTGTTTTGTTCGGGATCCAGAACCTCCAACAGGGCGCTGGCCGGATCGCCACGGAAATCCGTGCCGATCTTGTCGACTTCATCGATCATGATGACCGGATTGGCCACCTTCACCTGCTTCAGGGCCTGAATGATCTTGCCCGGCATGGCGCCGATGTAGGTGCGGCGATGGCCCTTGATTTCGGCTTCGTCACGCATACCGCCCACCGAGAAGCGATAGAAGGGGCGGCCGACCGCTTCGGCGATGGCCCGCCCCATGCTGGTCTTGCCGACGCCGGGAGGGCCGACAAAGAGAATGATGGAACCGCCCACTTCCTTTTTGCGCGCCCCGATGGCGATGAATTCAAGGATGCGCTCCTTGACATCCTCCAGGCCGGCGTGATCCTTGTTCAGCGCCCGGGCGGCGGCGTTCAGATTCAGGCGGTCGCGGCTGAACTTTCCCCAGGGCAGGCTGGTCAGCCAGTCCAGATAGTTCCGCGCCACCCCGTATTCCGGCGAGGATGGATCCAGCATCGAAAGCTTGCGAATCTCCTCTTCGAAGCGTTCCTTGGCCTCGTCCGAGAAGTGCAGGCCCTTGGCCTGCTTTTTCAGGCGCTTGATCTCCGCCTGCCGTGGATCTTCCTCCATGCCAAGTTCACGCTGAATCTCGTGCAATTGCTCGCGCAGGAAGAACTTTCGCTGCTGTTCGGAAATGCGTTCGTCGATGTTCTTGCGGATGCGGCTCTGCAATTTGCTGACGTTCAGTTCGCGGTTCAAGAGCGCCATGACCTTTTTCATGCGCTCGAAGATCGGATAGGTTTCCAGCACCTCCTGCAGCTCGTCACGATCCGCGGTCGTCAGGCTGGCGGCAAAGTCCGCAAGCCGATTGGGTTCATCCAGGCTGAACCGCGACAGGAACATCCGCAGCTCTTCTTCATGCAGGGGATTGTGCTTGAGCAGTTCCTTGAGGGTGTTGACGATGGCCACGGTGTAGGCGCGCAGCTCGACGTTGTCGCGGTATTCGGTCTCCAGATGATATTCGATGCGGGCGCGGATGTGCGGGGGGCCGGAGACAAATTCGAGGATGCGGCAGCGCTCGAGGCATTCAACAACCAGATGCAGACCGTGCTCGGCGATCTCCACCGCCTTGAGCACCTTGGCCGCCACACCCACCCGGTGCAGGTTTTCAGGCGCAAAGGGGCCGTCTTCCTTCTTCAGCAGGAAAAGCCCGACATGCTTCTGGCCGCTCTTGGCAATCTCGCGCAGAACGCGGCCCATCTCCTCCCCCTCGTACATCAGAGGTACGATCAAACCCGGAAAGAGAGGGCGGTTGGCGAGTGGCAGGAGACTCAAATAGGGCGGGAGAATTTCCTTCGCCACCACCAGGGAGGCACCGCCCGGCGACTCGCGCCCGTTGTTCTCTGTGGCTGCGTTTGGGTTTATAATTTCGGGCTCGCGAATATCATCGCTCATTTGCTTTTTATAGTGAATGAATTCCACCCTTTCAAGAGGACTTGAAAAATTCCCATGCCTCCCGCACATTGGATGGGCAGGCAAATCGACATCGGAGGCTATGTATGCGTTGGATCAAGAGCATGTTCTTGTTGATCGTGGCCAACATTCTCATCTTTCTCGCCCTGGTTATCAGCGGCAACATCCTGATCTACTTCGTTCTTCCCGCCCTCGGCATCGATGTGCGCGGCCATTTCGCCTCCAGCCAACTGGCCTGGTCCATGGTTTTCGGCTTTGGCGGTGCCTTCATCTCGCTGTGGATGTCCAAGACCATCGCCAAGCGTGGCATGCGCATGCAACAGGTCGTGCAACCGTCGACCCCGAAGGAGGCATTGGTCTTCAACACGGTCAGGGAGCTCTCCGCTCGCGCCGGCATCCGCATGCCCGAGGTGTGGGTCTACTGGGACGAGACACCGAACGCCTTTGCCACCGGCCCGACACGCAACCGGGCCATGGTGGCCGTGTCCTCGGGACTGGTCAACAACCTCACCGACGACGAGGTGCGGGCTGTGCTGGCCCACGAGATCGGCCATGTGGTGAACGGCGACATGCTGTCGATGACCCTGTTGCAGGGACTGATGAACACCTTCGTCTACTTCCTGGCCAGCATGATCGCGCGCGCCGTGGCCAGCGCCGGTTCGCGCGAGGGGGGAATGAATTACGGCCTGTATTTCATCGTTGATTTTGTCTTGCAGATGCTTCTCTCCATTCTGGCCCTCATCGTGATCTGCTGGTTCTCGCGGCGGCGGGAGTTCCGCGCCGACGCCTTCTCGGCCCGCATTTTTGGTCCGGAGGCCATGATCGCGGCCCTTTCGCGCCTGGAAGCGGTTGCAGCCGTGACCATGGATGAGAGTGAAATACAACCGGAAGCCGACCCGGTGGCGACGATGAAGATCTACAATCCGGGCCGGTTCATGCATCTTTTCGCCACCCACCCCCCGATCGAGGCGCGCATCGAGGCCTTGAGGGGCATGTCCCGATGACCCGGGAAGCGGCGGCTCCTTCCCTGTCGTAATGCATCAGAGTGCCGCCGTTCTGGTGATCGGCAACGAGATTCTGTCCGGGCGCACTCGCGACGCCAACGCCTATCTCGCGGCCCGGAAACTCTTCGCCTGCGGTTGCCGCCTGCATGAAATCGCCATCGTCCCCGACGACCCTGGGGCCATCGTCGCTTCCTTGAACCGCCTGCGCGCAGCCTGCGATGCCGTGATCACCAGCGGGGGCATCGGTCCCACCCACGACGACATCACGATGGCCGCGGTGGCGGAAGCCTTCGGTGTTCCGCTCGTGGAGGATGCGCAGGCATTGGCGGCGATGGCCGCACGCTACGGTGCGGGCCATCTCAATGACGGTCGCCGGCGCATGGCCCGTTTGCCCCGCGGCGCCGAGGCCATCGTGTGCAGGCAGAGCGTTGCGCCCGGTGCCCATATCGGCAATGTGTACGTTCTCGCCGGGGTGCCGGAGATCTTCGCAGCGCAGCTGGATACGATCCTGCCGCAATTTCGAGGCCGTCCCTATCATCGTTGCGAGATCGAGGTGGATGTGCCGGAGAGCGCCTTCGCCGCCGCATTGGATCGAATCCAGTCCCGTTTCCCCCAAGTGGAAATCGGTTCCTATCCAACCGTTTGCGGACCCATGCCGCATGGGCGCATCTGCTTGAGCGGCCGGGATAAGGAGGCTCTGAAGGCCGCGGCAGACGCGGTCAGGCGCATGCTGGCCTCGGTTTGAGGATTCCCGTTCAGCCGCAAAGCGCGCGGGCGGCCGCTTCCGGGTCTGCGGCCCCGACAATGGCGCCGATCACCGCCACGCCGTAGCCCTTGAGCCGGGGTCGAGTCTCCGGCGTGATCCCGCCGAGGGCCACGACCGGTAACGGCGCCTGGGCGGCCAGACGCTTGAAGCGCTTGATGCCGAGAGGAACGGCATGCGGGTGACTCATGGTCCGAAAGACCGGCGAAAGAAGCGCAAAATCGGCGCCGACGCGTGCGGCATGTGCAAGCTCGGCGGCATCGTGGCAGGAAGCCGAGACGAGAATCCCCGCATCGGCCAGCCATGCGCGGATGGCGGGGATCGAATCGATGTCGGCTGCGGCCACGTGCACACCGTCGGCGCCGCCCGCTGCTCGCGCATCCGCACGCGTGCGCCCGCACGCCCGGGCGCGGCAGGGACCAGACCA